>NZ_JBIUHC010000015.1:0-102454 GCF_044627735.1 Cupriavidus sp. CuC1
CTTGCCATCCTTCAAGCTCTTCTTGTTGTTGCAGAGGCTTGAAAGTTAACACAAATTCGAATTTGTTAACAGTATTGCGCCTAAGCGGGAAGATACTTGATCAGAACAGCTGTCGACGGGGCGTTGAGCTTTTTCAAAAGCTTTGCTCAGAAGGACCTCGACAGTTCGAGAGCTAATGCCAAGGACTTTTCCCATCTCCTTGGCAGTCTGATTCTGGATCACCAGGCCACGCGCGAAGAATCGGCCGTGCACGAGAATGCGCATCAGCTCGCTGCGGCCGTCGAATTGGACATGGGGGACTGGTGGCAACCCACCGCCGGCTCCTACTTGGCCAACGTACCCAAGGCTCGACGGATGGAGGCGGTTCGCGAGGCGGTCAACCAGGAACCCGCCGCAAGCATTGCCACGATGAAGAAAGAGGCCATGGTCTCAGCTGCTGAGCAGCATCTGGAGGGCCGTCGCTGGCTCCCGGCCGTATTGCGCCGCCCCGCTGCTGCCAAGGAGGTCCTGCAATGAGCGGCGACACCATATTACAGCCCTGTCTGAGTGTTCTCGACGCAAGCCTTTGCGTAGGCAATGGCTTCGCGCATCGCCTCTTCCCTGCTACTGAATTGGGCTTTGATCTTGTGCCGCAAGCCAGGGATGAACTCATTCGTGTGATCGATCTTCCGCTCGAACAATACCGATGCCTGCCAGATGCCGGTATGCGACTCCCAGACCGTGCAATGGCAGTGGTAATCCCCTTCTTCGACGAAGATATGGCTCGACATAGCAACCTCCCATCGTTTCAGATGGATCGTGGAGTGAGCAGAAAGCCGCTATTCATTCTCCTTTCCCTCACCCAAGCCAAACAGCCGCACAGTGTTCTGGTGTCGTCGGAGAGCTACAAGCGCCAAGCACAGACCTGCGATAGAAAGTCCCAAGGCCCAGCCGATAGTCCGTCGCATCTTCGCAGCCTGCTCTGCCTGGTAACGAGCGTCCGCCGCTATGCGCACGGCCTCCCAAAACTCGGTTTCTTGGTTGTCGTCCTCGACTATCGCCATTTCCGCCTCCCTGTATGGATGTCGGAGAGCCATATGGAGGAAATCCTAGCATGAAGCACCTGACCACGCAGACCATCGACGGCGAGGCCGGCGCGATTCTCTCCGACTGCGAGCAGTACCGCTATCGCCTCTGGCGCGAGTGGGACCGTACGCAGCCAGCCCTGGGCTTCATCATGCTCAACCCGTCGACGGCAGACCACCGGGTCAACGACCCGACGACCACCAAGTGCCTGCAGCGCGCGCTGGCCGGCCTGCGCCCCTGGGTTGCCAAGCGCCGGTTTCTTGTTGGGGCAGAAATTTGGCGATTAATTGCATTTTAACAATCAGGCAGACGCTCGCAAGGGATACTCGGCTCTTCCGATAGAGCAGTTGCTTTGTCTCCTGTTTTTGGCCCCCGCCTAACGCGAGCCCTTGATTAGCGCAGCAAGGGCAGCTGGAAAGCGAGTCACGGTCGAGTTGGAACCAACCTGATCGCGATCCAAGCCTTGGCCCAGAGAAGCCCGCCTGGCTTTTGTCGCCCGCACTTCTTTCTATGCTGAATGCCCTCGGAACGATCCTAACCTTCGACGGCCCTGGGCTTGCAGCCGCAAGACTCACGCTCTGACGTTCCGATCCCAGTTTCAGGAACCCGCCCACTAAGCCCCGCACACAAGCGCTCGCGAGACTGGACTGGTGGTGGACGAATCGCTCTCCAGCGCCCGCTTCGCTTTCAGTCACTGCAGCCCGTCCGCCGAGCGTCGGACTTGGGTCCTGATATTCAGAGGCAAAGCCGAGCTGACTTCGAAGCCGGCCCCGCTTTGCGCGTGGTGCTTGGCGACGTGGTGGATCTCGCTTGAGTGTGCGGCTTCCTGGCTAACCATCCGCGCTGACTTGCGCGAGATATTGACTCCTCCCGGCAAGTCGTGCACGAAGCTAGCCCATGGAAATCTTGAATGTCCTCCCCCCGCCAAATCTTCCCACGAACGTCTTGGATAGCCGAACTTCCTCCGGCATGGATTCGAGCTCCGCGAGCGAAAAATCGCAGTGATTAGAGAGGCCGAGCCGGCCAGCGGTGATGAGTACCGCCTTGGTACATCCATCCGCGCGAGCGCGCGTCAGTATGCTGCCGACAAGGTGCGTCGCAATTTGATGACCACGATACTCTTGAAGCACACCAACGGACCGCACAACAACCGTCTCTCCATATTGCTCGGCGCAAGCACAACCGACTACCCGCTCATCTAATACGGCGAGATGAAAGAAGCGCAATGCTTGATCGACGACATCGTTAGGCAATCCACAACACTCAAGAACATCCACGATAGCAGGCCAATCCGTTTCTCCTGCCACTCGAATCTGCACGCTTCTCATCATTTCCGGCATCTCCTCGTGTCGTACGCGAGCTGAACGCAGAAAACGTTTAGCAATTCGATTCCTAAAGATTGCGGCTTCTAGGATAACACTTCCGCCAAGCTAGTGGATAGCGGGAAAACCCAGATACGACTCCCGGATGATCTTAGCCGGAACAGAGATAGCTTCTGTGAATACAACCCTCCCGGCCTATTCTTCTCCCGTCACGAAAGGCGCGATAGCAGCTGAATGGGTGAAATCAATGCGAGTTACCAAGTGCAGAATGAGGAAGACCCTCGAGGCAAAGGCATCCAAGCTGGGCGACTATATTCTCGCCGGGCGCTTGATGCGGGAAGTGGATTCGGTATGGACAGAGTAAACACCCCCCTGGCATCCCATTGGCTACCCCAGCGCGTATCCATACATTGGCCGCGCCGGCGAGGTTTCCGCCTGGTCGCCGCTGATGCGGCCACTCCCCACCTGCTCCTGAGCCGCCGGATGGATTAGAATTCCTCCTCATGCCGTGAACGGTCACATTATTCTGGGTGTTGAAGTCGATGCAACTCGATATCTTTGCTCACAGCCGCGATGTGATGCTACGCAATGATGTTGCCGACGCCCTGCAGCGCCGCGATGCGGTTGCTGCGCGTGGTGCGTTGCAGCTATTGCTCAGCGAGTGTCCTTCCGACGATCTTCTCCCTGCCCTTAGTACGCTGACTCGGGCCCTCGAGGATCAAAGGCCAGCGCGTTTTAGCGACCACGATGCACTACGACGTGCGCATGGCGAGATAACCCGCGAGGTCGTGCCGGCTGCTGCCCGCGTGTTTGGTGACACTGCCGGCAGCGCATGGCTCGTGCCGCTTTGGCGAGCGCTCGCGCACGCAGCTGAGCACTTGCCGTTGTGCCGCAACGAGCACGATGCCCATGCAGCGCCCTTGTGGATCAAGGTCGGGGACTGGGTCGGGGCACAAGAAGCCGTCGCACGTATTGCATCGTGGCGCCGCATTCCAACGACGCTTTGCTGGATGGCAGAGGCGCAATATCACCAGCACGGACTGGAAGCCATCTGGCCGCTGTTGGCCGAGCTCGCGTGGCTTTCGGCAAGCCGTCTTGACGGACTGGTGCACCGCCTAAAGGACTCCTGTCTGACTATGCTGCGCAAGACGTTCGACTCTCGCTTTGAGGGCGATGGTGCCGTCGAGGATCTGGTGTGGTTTCCCGCCTGGGCGTTGATCGAGAAGCCTGGCCTCGCGAACCTGCTGCGTCAGACACAACAGTCGACTCAAAGCTCGCCTGAGCGTGCGATGCGCCTGCTGCTCGAACTGCTGAACCTGGAGCGGCACGGTCGCCACCATGAGCTCGTTGAACGGCGCAAGGAATTGCGCGGTTTGCAGCCGGCGCTATTTGCTGCATACATAAGCACCCGATAGGGTTGGGTCGCACAATTCCCTCGCGCAACCAGGGCGCGGAGCAATTGGCCTAGCGCGATAGCAACCTAAGCAGCGATCGGCGCGGCGATGCAATGATGCCCGGCCCTGTTTGGGCCCGGGCAAACCAGCTTACTGGAGATGCTGCCCACCGTTGATGGCAATGTTTGCGCCGGTCAAGAAAGCTGCTTCGCGCGAGCACAAATACACGACCAACGCTGCGACCTCCTCAGGCTCACCCAAGCGGCCAACTGGGATGTGTGGAATAACTTTGGTGTCCAGGATCTCCTAGGGTACAGCCATCACCATCCTTGTTGCGATGAATCCGGGCGAAACGGTGTTGACGGTCACACCATTCTTGGCGACCTCGAGCGCCAACGACTTCGTGAAGCCATGCATGCCGGCCTTGGCTGCAGCGTAGTTGGTTTGGCCAAAACCGCCCTTCGAGCCGATGATGGATGACACATTGATGATGCGCCCCCAGCCGCGCTTGACCATCTCATCGCACACCGGCTTTGTCATATTGAACACCGAATCGAGATTGGTCCGCATGACCGCATCCCAATCGACTTTCTCCATCTTTCTGAAACTCGCGTCTCGCGTAATCCCTGCGTTGTTAATCAGAATATCGATTGGACCTATCTCCTCTCGAATCTGCCCGACACATTCCTGACACGACTCATGATCCGCAACGTCAACAGGATAGGCATGGAATCGGCGCTCTTCCGCCGCCATCCGCTCCAGCCAGCTTGCGACGCCGGCGTTGCTCGGGGAATGGGTCACAACCACCGTACAACCTGCGTCCTGTAGTTTGGTACTGATAGCCTCGCCCAGCCCACCCATGCCTCCCGTTACCACGGCAATCCTCTTAGTCATCTCCATCCCTCTATGTCGCTTGCGACGTTGCCCGCCGCGCGGCCAGCCAACAGCGTGTCGCAAGTCTTTTATTGTTCCGCAGCACCGCAATGATGCACGGCACTGCGGCTTCCATAGCGAGTTACGCCTTAGCTGCCCGGGATGTCTGCGCCATGCGATGCTGCACGACCTTGGCCGCTGCATCTGCGGCGGTATCGAAACTGTTCTCAGCAACCTGCACCGCTTGCTTGGTCGTCGACTGCACGGTTTCGTACAACGTAGTAGTTGCATTGATAGCGGTTTGCACGGCAGCGAACACCGCCTCGGAGCCCGCGGGCCCGGCGTTTCCAACGCTTTCCACTAGGCTCTGGACTCCACGCTTGTTGGCCTCGTAGTGGGCTTCGGCGACCTTGTCGAACTCGGCCCTTGTAGACGCCGCGATCTCAAGAAAATGGCGGCGATACGACAAGGACTTTTCGGCCACGGGTTGCAGCAGCTCGATTTGCAATGCCATCAACTCCTGTGGGTCTTTGACCGACAAGGCCCGCTTCATGCCTTCCCGTGTCTCTGCTAACGTGGACCTCATGGTTTGGAGATTCAGCTCAAGCAATCTCTCAAAGCCATCGAAGGCCTTGCTCGTCAGACCAACGAAGGTTTCGAGACTTGCCTTTTGCGCTTCCACGATTTTCTCTGGGGAAAACTGATTCATCTTTCATCTCCTTAGTGCGACCCCAGCCCTGCGCCGTCCGACGACAGCACATTTGAGACCGAGTTCGGTAAAAACGACCGCTGCATGGTAGGCGGTCTTGTGATGCATCTCGACTACCTAAAGCTTGAAAGCGCGACCGTTTCGGCAGGCACCTCCGACGAGCGCCGCGTCAGGTCTCATCGTGAGGCAGGCGCTGTCTGACAAGTTCTTCCACGGGAACGCCCGAAGGCCTTGAGGACAACATACCCTTGGAGGGCAACTCGCGGCCGTCTGCAGCTTGGGCCAAGCTTCTCGAGGGTGACGAGCTGATTTTCCAGCAGCGCCGCCACGTCTTCGACATCCAGGTCGACTTGGTCGGGGGTCTCGTTTACCAGTACGAGTGTGGCGAACTCATGGGGACTCAGCATCATCGTCTCCTAGACAAACGTCTATGTTTCCTGGGGACTACGACTGCAGTCTGTGGCAGCAAGCCTGGCTTGTGCCCCGACTCTCTTATCTCGCGAACGCGAGTTCTGGCTGGTGCGACGCTTGTCATCGCGCGTCGAAAGGCAATCTTACCTGTACACCACATTAGGTTCAATATACCTCGAAATCACATATGAAAATACCTAAGGTAGTTTCTCGTCCATCTGCCGTACACGGGACGCGCGTTCCCAAGTGCCCGCATAGCTATCACAGTGTGATACACCCCAAATCCGAGGAGAGAGACGTCATTGCGCCGCCTGACACGAGGACCACCACCTACGCTCTCGAATGAACCCAGTGCTGATTGGGCGGGATGGGTTCGAAGGCAACCAGCCAGGACACCCGCGGCCAAACATTTCGCTCTTGCCTCGTCCTCTTGGACCACGAAGCGCGCGACTCTCGTGGAAAACCCCAGCAAGCGCATCTTGGCTATAGTCGCCAGATTCAGTTATGCTTGTCGTCGCAGAACGCACTCGGAAGAGTAATGTTGCTCACATTATTCTCACGTTCTGCAATGGCTTCTATTCAGCGATGCGAGGATGAGATGGCGACGGGAATCGTGAAGTGGTTCAACAACGAAAAGGGCTTTGGCTTCATCACGCCGGATGGTGGCGGCAAGGATTTGTTTGCACATCACACGGAAATCCTGGGCACTGGATTCAAATCGCTGGAAGAAGGCGCCAGAGTCGAGTTCGAAGTCAAAGAGGGTCCGAAAGGTCTACAGGCTTCCAAGATTCGTGCCCTTTAGTCGCTCGCGCGCATAAGCAACAATCCAGAAAAGCCCTTCGCATGTAAGGGCTTTTTTTGTTTCAAACGCCATCATGGGGGCTGCCTAACAATCGCTTACAGATAGCGGCCATGTTCGATGACAGCCTCATTGAACTCGTACGTCTGCGCTGGCGCGCGGGCATCCTGATTACAGAATAGGGGGGAAGCGCTAGTGCTGCCCCCGGGCCACCACTGAGACGGCACTTTTCACCTGCAGCCAAGCATTGGCTCCCGGCATCGTCCAGCGCATATGCCCATTTCTCTTCATGCTCCGTCACGGTCCATCAAGGGTGGTGCAGCCTGGCATGCCATCCGCTTGCGCCAGTCCGTGGCGCTGCAGCCAAAAGCGGTGTGGAACCAGTGGCTGAAGCTGCTTTGCGCCGAAAAACCCAGCAGGCTGGCGACCTCGGCGACCGGCAGGTCGCTCTCTTTCAGGTGGCGCATCACCAGTTCCGAGCGCACCTCGCTAAGCAGGGCTGAGAATGTCAGCCCTTCCGCACTGAGGTAGCGGTGCAGCGTGCGGCGATCGATGCGAAGAAGAAGTGCCACCTGCTGAGTAGTGCAGCGTCCTCCCGGGAGCAAGGCCAGGATCAGTTCCCGGCATGATTCGCGGAGGCCTTCGTCGCGGCGCCGCAGCGCCGCCTCAAGGTAGTCCCGCGCGAAACGCGCGGCGCCCGGATTGTCAGGCGTGCGCGGCAACTGCAGATCGGCCGCCACGCAGACCAGCCCGTTGAATGGCTGATTGAACTTCGGGCTGCGGCCGAAGAAGGCGCGGTGCGCCGACACGTCGACCGGCGGGCGATGCGTGAAGCAAACCTCCAGCGGCCGCCACCGGGGTCCGATCAGCTCGCGCAGGGTGCGGAACTTCACGCCGACCACCAATTCCATTGCCTGCCGCGTGGCCAGCCCCGGGCTGGGCAGAAGATCTTCGCGGATGATGACGGCCTGCCCGGCATCTTCGATGCTGGTGATCAGCGTGGCGCTAAGCAGCTTCAGGTAGCGGCGCAAGGTATCGAGCGCCTGCCGTGGGGTAGGCTCTTCCTTCAGCACCAGGCTGATGGGCCCCAGGTTAGAGAAGGTGCGCCGCGCCGCCAGCCGCAGGGCAAGGTCTTCCACGCCGGTAGCGCGCACGGTGACTTCGAGCAATTCGCGCACGGCGTGGCTGGGGATGAGCGTCTCAGGGTCTTCGAGCAGCCGTGCTGACAGCCCCACTGCTCGCAGGAAAGCGCAGGGATCGCGCCCGAGCGACTCCATCAACTCGATGTAGCCGTTCAGGCTCGCACTGCGAATCAGTTTACCGACGTGTTGCATAGGTTCCGCGAACGCCCCGGAGCACCACGACGACTGGGAGCGAGGACGAGGAACGGTGCGCGGGCACGCACACAGGCGGGTCAAAACGCGACGGCATGTTTTCCTTTCAGTTGCAGCATGTCGCGCGTTTCATCAGGCGTCGCGACTTCCAGATTCAGCGATCTCAGGATCGAGACAATGCGCTGCACTTGCTGCGCGTTGCCCGTGGCGAGCCGACCCGGCCCATCCCAGAGCGAGTCCTCGAGCCCTACGCGGACGTTTCCGCCCATCGAGGCGGGCATGGAGGCAAGCGGAATGCGTTTGCGATTCGGGCTGCAAATCAGAGCAATTCCGTTATGACTTTAGATTGGCCGCGGCACGGCTGTTTTCCAGATCTTGCAGCTGTCGCCACATCACCTTGCCCGTGCTGGACTTGGGCAATGCGTCGACGAATTCCACCACCCGTGGGTACTTGTAGGCCGCCATGTTGCTCCTGGCCCAATTGATGATCTCTTCCGGTGTGGTTTCCTTCGCGGTGGACTTGAGCACCACCAAGGCTTTCACAGTCTCCCCGCGGTAGGTGTCGCGCGAGCCGATGATGCAGGCATCCTGCACGGCGGGGTGCTTGTAAAGCAGGTTCTCGACTTCGGAGGGCCATACCTTGAAGCCGGACACGTTGATCATCCGCTTCAGGCGATCAGTGATGAAGTAGTAGCCGTCCTCATCCACGGTGCCCAGATCGCCTGTCCGGAAGTAGCTCCGTCCTTCCAGTTCGATGAAAGCGTCCCGGGTAGCATCTGGCTTGCCCCAATAACCCTTGAATACCTGCGGTCCGCTGACGATGATTTCACCGACTTCCCCGACCGGCAGTACCGTGAGCGTCGTCGGGTCGACCACGCGGGCTTCAGTGTTGAAGGTCGGCAGACCGAGACATTGCTGCTTAGGCCGATGGCTCGGATTGTTGTGTGTGGCGGCCATTGTTTCCGACAGGCCGTATCCTTCCAGGTAACTGAGCCCGAACTGTTGTTTCAGACGTTCCGCAACCGCTTGCGGCATGGCCGCCCCTCCCCCGCCAACGTGGCGCAGGGTCGTGAAATTGAATCGCTCAAGATTCGCGCTGGCAAGGAGGTCGATCACCATGGTCGGATTGCCCATCCAGTGGGTAACCCCATGCTGCGAGATGAGCTGGCCCGCAGCGTCGCGGTCCCAGCGGGGCAGCATCACAATCGTGGCCCCGCAGTAGATCGGTGCGTTCATGCCATGTTGCATGCCGCTCACGTGAAACAACGGCAGTACCGAAAGCACAACCGATTCGGCCCCGCATGCCGACCAGAGGCAGTTGCCGATCGCGTTATGCATGACGGATCGATGCGTATGGATGCAACCTTTGGGAGCGCCCGTGGTGCCGGAGGTATAGGGCATGACAGCCATGTCATCGACTTCGGCGTCATGCCGTGCAGGGACATACCGAGCCGCAAGCGCATCGGACCAAAGCGATACCTTGCCGGCAGCCCACACAGGCAGCTCATACGCCTGCGTCATCCACGCCGGCAGCGAAGGCCCGGGCACAGCATCGACATCGGGTAGTTCGTCCGCATAGCGGGTCACCAGCACGCGTTGAAGATGGCCAGCCGACAGCAGGTCCGCGCTAATGCCCGTTTCGAAGGCGTCCGCTGCACACACGACCATCCGAGCCTCGCTGTCCGTCACGTAATGATGGAACTCGTCGGCCTTGTTCATTGGGTTGACCGGCACAACAACCGCCCCGGCGCGCAGGATTGCGTAGTAGGCAACGATGAACTGCGGGCAGTTCTGCATATACAGCAACACCCGATCGCCTTTCCCGACGCCGGCTTCATGCTGAAGCCATCCGGCAATCGCCAAGGCTTGCGCATGCAGATCGCGAAAGCTGAGCGCATAGCCATAGCAGTGAATTGCGGTCTTGTGCGGGAAACGCTGCGCAGTGACTTCCAGGTTGTACCAGAGGGACGTTTCCGGCGACACAATCCCGGTGGATCCCTTGCCGGAATCTACGTGCGCCGGCGGAAAGTCCTGCCTTGTGTGCAACATCGCTTGCTCCCCCACGTCCTTGGCGCTCTGTCTGAGCCCCGGCCATCGCTTCGGCGTCTGAATCATCATTCGGGCTTGAAGTTGATCGAGCGCAACAGCTCGCCCTGACGTTCGGAGGATTCACGCACGTCTGCGGAAAGCTCTTCGCTGGTTGCCGGCGAACCGATCTCCATACCGAGGTCTTCGATCTTCTTCCGGATGTCGGGCGATTGCATCACCTTGAGCGTGGCGTCGCGCATCCTGGCCACCACGGCTGACGGTACGCCTGGCGCTGACCAGAGCCCCATCCAGCTGACTTCCTTGAGGGCGGGAAATCCCAGCTCGGCAAAGGTCGGTAGATCAGGAAGCGCGGAGATCCGCTTGGGGTAGGCAATGGCAAATGCCTTGAGCTTCCCTGCCTTGATGAATGGAAGCGAAGTTGCCGGACCGTCGAACATGAGCGGAACGTGTCCCCCCATTACGTCTTGCAGCGCAGGTGGCGATCCCTTGTAGCTCACGGTGCCCGTAGTCAGTCCGGCAAGACGATTGAATTGCACACCGATGGTCTGGCCACGCAAGCCGACACCGAAATTCGCATAGTCGACCTTACCCGGGTTCGCCTTGACATACGTGATCAGTTCGCCCAGGTTTTTCGCGGGCAGGCCAGGATTGCCGACGAGTACGAGGCCCTGCCGGGTAAGCTGTGTAATTGGAACTATGTCCTTGAACGGATCGTAAGACGTCTGCATGGTGTGGGGCACTTCCGAGGCAATACCCTTTTGAATCAACAGGAATGTGTATCCGTCCCGTGGCGCCGACAGCAGGCCATGGACGCCGATGGTTCCCGCTGCGCCGGCCTTGTTGTCGACGATCACAGCCTGTCCAAGCGGGCGTTGCAACTCATGCGCAAAGAGGCGCGCCACGATATCGGCCGTGCCGCCCGGAGGGGCACCAACGATGATCCGCACGGGCCTGGTCGGCCATTCGGCGGCATTCGCCGCTTGCGCGGTCGACAACAGTGGAACAAATGCAATCGTGAGCGCCAGGGTCTGGCGTGCAATCAGGGGGACGCGCTTCATCGCAGTTCCTTTCGTGGTGCCAGCGGCTTGCCGGCTGTGGTGGCGACTGGGTACTTCGGGCGGCAATGCCCCCGGGATCAGCCCGGGGCGAACAGGTGCGTCAGCCGGGGTGGGAACAACGGCGCGCACGGGGCAGCAGAGAGTCGTCGGGAAGCTGCATGTCTCACTCCAGGTGTTGATTGCGTTTCCTGGTTCCAGGGCCAACTTGCTTTGATGCAGCGGCCCGGCTCTGAAATGGCCTTCGACCAGATTCTGTGGGCTCACTCCTCCGGGCGCTTTGCTTCGCACGACAGAATCTTGCGGATCGCGACAATTGAGGTGCCCGGCACCACCCGGTCCAGACTTCACAAGGTGACTTCATGGGCGCGTTGGCGCGCAGCGCGCCTCTGATCTGGTACGCCGAGATCGCCCAGACCTTGGGCATCGTAGCCAGGGATGGCTCCATCGCTGGCGCTGGCACCTTGTCCCGAATAAGCAAATGAATGTCCCGGATTAGCAAGCGTTGATTGCGGCTGCCCCAGATACTCAAGCCACCGGATCAAAGCCGGATGACGCAGACATACGCATGAAGCGGATGGCCGGCGCCTGCATGACGCTGGCGGGCCGGGCCCCGCCAAGGCGCCCGGCGAATACCAGCCGGGCGACATCTCCTACCGAACCGACAACAGCCCTTCCCCTTGGAGAACCACCATGAATTTCCTCGACGGCCACCTCTTTCCCGAAAACCAGCAACCGCTGATCATTACGGCTGCGCCCTATGCACCTGGTTGGTTGCCTGCTGACTTTCCTGAGGACATCCCGGTCACGATGGAAGACCAGATCCAGAAGGCGGTGGACTGCTACAACGCGGGTGCCACGGTGCTGCACCTGCATGTGCGCGAACTCGATGGCCGGGGCAGCAAGCGCCTGTCCATGTTCAACGAACTGATCGCCGGCGTACGCAAGGCGGTGCCTGAAATGATCATTCAGGTCGGCGGTTCCATCTCCTTCGCCCCCGAGAACGAAGGCCAGGCCGCCAAGTGGCTGGCTGACGATACCCGCCACATGCTTGCCGAGCTGGAACCGACGCCGGACCAGGTCACGGTGACCGTCAACACCTCGCAGATGAACGTCACCGATCAGGCCGAAGATGCGGATTTCAGGGGCACGTCGCGCGCGAATCCCGCCATCTTCGACGCCTACAAGGAAATGACAGTGCCTGCGCAGCCAGGGTGGGTAGAGGAGCACGTCCGCCGCCTGACGGCCAAGGGCATTCAGAGTGCATTCCAGTGCTACAACCTCAACAGCTTTGAGTCGGTCGAGCGGCTGATGCGCCGCGGCTTCTACAAAGGCCCGCTGGTCATGAACTGGGTAGCAATTGCCGGCGGCATGGACACGCCCAGTGTCTACAGTCTCGCCAACTTCATTCGCGCAGTGCCCGATAGCGCGGTGGTCACGGTGGAAAGCAACGTGCGCAACGTACTGCCGGTCAACATGATGGGCATTGCCATGGGCTTGCACGTGCGCTGCGGCACCGAGGATTGTCTGTGGAACCAGTCGCGCACGGAGAAGATGAGCACCGTGAAGCAGATCGAGCAGCTGGTGGGCATCTCGCGCGAATTCGGCCGCGAGATCGCCACCGCAAAGCAGGCGCGCGAGATCTCCAGGATCGGCGTTTTCTTCGACACGGTGGAGGAATCTCTGCAGGAGAACGGCTTCGCGCCCAATCGCAACGGCGGCAACCAGGGCTTCCTGCGCAAGACGTTCTGAGCGCTGATCCGGGCGACGGGCGACGGGCGTTGCCAACTGGCGGTGGAACGCAGACCGGGCGAAGCAGGTGACATCTGCCAGGCGCAGGTGTTTACCCCAACTTCTATATAGGAGTCTTGACACAGCCCGTGCTCTTAAATACCTTCAGCTTCAGCAACGCCGCCGCCCAGTGACGAATTGCATGCGCCGTTGCTCCTCGCCGACGCGGCGATGGATTCAGTTGCCAAAAGATTCGCCCGAGTGATTATATGAGTACCCTGATTCGCAGCGCCCTCCTGGTCAAGTACTCCGAGATTGCCCGGACCCTGGGCGTCGACCCGGAGCGCATGATCCACCACGTCGGTGCCGACCGGACATGCATCCTTTCGCCGGACCTGCATGTTCCGGAATCATGGCTGGCGAAGGTGCTTGAATCCACCGAGCAGGCGTCCAGCTGCTCTTCCGTAGGCCTGCTGATGGCTGAGGCGTGGCGGCTGTCCGATTTCGGCCCCATCAGCCTGCTGCTCCAGCACCAGCCGACGCTGCGTCATGCACTGGGGCAGGTGGAGACATACCGTCATCTCCTCAGCGAGTCCGTCACTGTCCACGTTGAAGAAAGCGATGAGATCGCCGTCGTCCATCAGCAGCTGATTACGGAGAGGCCGAATCCGGGACGGCAGCCTGTCGAGCTTTCGGTCGGCGCGCTTCTGTCGCTGATGAAATCGATGCTTGGGGGACGGTGGAAGCCGCGGAGCGTACACTTCTCGCATCCTGCGCCCGCAAGTCTCCATATTCACCATCGACTGTTTGGCACAAGGGTCGAATTTGGCTGCGACTTTGACGGCATCGTATTGGACCGCCAGGACCTTGACCGGCCCAATCCGCTGGGCGACGTGAGCCTCTCGCGCTACGCCAAGGAGTTTCTTGACCATAGCTCGGTCGGCAGGCAGGTTTCCATGGCCTCCAATGTGCGTCGCACGGTCCACTTGCTTTTGCCGCGGGGGCGAAGCGGTATCGACCAGGTTGGCGAGAAGCTCGGACTGAGCGCCCGCACGCTGCAACGACGGCTTGAGCAGGAAGGCGAAGAGTTCTCCTCCCTGGTGAATGACGTCCGGCGTGGCTTGGCCAGCCGCTACCTTGGGGATCATCGATATCCCGTGTCCCAGGTCGCGATCCTGGTTGGGTTCTCCGAGGTAAGCACCTTCTCCCGCTGGTTCAGCGCGCAATTTGGCAAGTCGCCGACTCGCTGGCGAGGTGACCTGCTCCAGTGAGTGGGCTGGCCTCATCAATACCACGGCCCTCGCCCCGACCGGGCGATCCGCATCGATATCCAGGGCCCGGCACAACCCATCAATACCCCCAGTCTGACTGACGGCGGCCTCATTCACGGCTGTTGCCGGCATCCTTCGTCTGCCGGCACCTGACCGTAGCGCGCCGTTCGCTCGATTCCGACCAATGCATTCGTGCCTGACGCGATTGGCCAAGTTGTGGCGTGCCCTGCCAAGCGGCGGCGGGTGGAACTGCCGAGAATCCCTAAGCGTCACGGCTCAGGAGCACCGGTCGTCCATTTGTCAGATCTCCTGAGCCATTAAACAGGAGACAGGATGAAGGCAGTACGCGTTATACCAGGCGCCGACGGTGGCCGGCTTGAGGTGCAGGATCTTCCCGATCCAAATCCGGGTCCCAACGAAGTGTTGGTCCGAATTTTTGTGTCGGGCATCAACTTTGGCGAGATCAAGTACATGCGGGAGCACCGGGCCGGCAACCCGATGACCGCTGGCGTCGAGTTTGCAGGCGAAGTCGTCCGCGTCGGCGAGCAAGTCAGCGGCTGGCGCCAAGGCGACCGGGTCATGGGCCATGGCCGCGGCTGCCATGCCCAATATGTTGTCGCTGCCCCGCTGGCGCTGATGCCGGTCCCGAAGGATGTCTCATGGATCGATGCGGCCGCCTCCCGATCGACCGCACCTTCCCGATGGATTCGATCGCCGAGGCCTATGCGTACATCGCGAGCAGCCAGCACATGGGCAAGATCGTGCTCGTTGCCGACTAACTGCTGAAGCTGACCCGCTGCATCCGACAACCCGGCCACGACATCTCGCACCCGGAATCCTCCCCACCCGTGCGAACCGTGGCCAGTCTCGTTGCGACGCAACGCCGAGCAGCGATCAGAGGTTTGATGACAAGTCCGGTGCGCGGGCTTGCACCCGTGGAGCGGTTTGGCGTGACCCGCCAAATTGTGGCGCGATGGGTCAAGCGCATGGGGAGGCTAGTGCCGACAATGGAATCCAAGCTATCCGCTACCCGCTGGCGGGCCTGTCAACTTCCTACGTCAAAGGAAAAGTCGCTATGCAAATCAACCCCCTCACCTGCTCGATTGGTGCCGAACTGTCGGGTGTGAATCTCGCCGATGTGGCGCGCAACGATTCGCTGTTCACCGAGATCAAGGCACTACTGTTGAAACACCGGGTGCTGTTCTTCCGCGACCAGGACATTACGCGCGCCGACCATGTTGCGTTCGCCAGGCGCTTCGGTGACCTGGAAGACCATCCTGTCAACAATACGGTGCCGGGCTATCCGGGCCTGATCGAGATCTACAAGAGTGACAAGCGGGACCACTTCGAGAATACCTACCACACCGATGCGTCGTGGCGGGCGACTCCGCCCAAGGGCGCAGTGCTGCGCTGCATTTCCTGTCCGGAGGTGGGTGGCGACACCATTTGGGTGAACATGGTGGACGCGTACAAGAACTTGCCGGAAGAGATCAAGCGGAAGATTGCCGGCCTGCGTGCGAAGCACGGGATCGAGCATTCGTTTGGCGCGATCATGACGACGGAGGAGCGCGAGAAGCTGGTGAGGAATAACCCGCTGGTGGACCACCCGGTGGTCAGGACGCACCCTGAGACGGGAGAAAAGATCCTGTACGTGGGGCCATTCTCGACACACTTCATCAACTACCACACGCCGGAGAATGTGCGCGTCGGGCAGGACAAGACCCCCGGCGCGAGCCTGCTGCTGAACTACCTGCTCAGCCAGGCGGCGATTCCGGAATACCAGGTGCGCTTCCGCTGGAAGCCGAACAGCGTAGCGATCTGGGACAACGTGGCGACACAGCACTACGCCGTGAGCGACTACTGGCCGGCGCCGCGCAGGATGGAGCGCGCGACCATCATGGGCGACCGTCCCTTCTGAGCCTCCCAAGGACGGTGCGCGCCAGGCACTGCGCGGACGCTGCCGGGCGCAACCGCGTTGCCACCAGACGCTGACCAGGCACGGCAACCCGTCGCCGCGCCAAGGCCAGCCAGTGCGTCCTCACGCTCAACGGCTCGCCACTGCTGGATGACCGCTTCGGCAAGACATTCAATGCTAACGAGGAACTCGAATTCCATGCCCACTAGAAAGCCGCCAACGGTTGTGATTGTCCCTGGCCTTCGCGATCACATGCCGGATCACTGGCAAACGCTGCTGGCTGAGCGTTTGCGAAAAATCGGAAGAGCGGTACACATCGTGCCCCAGATTGACCAGGACAAGATCCTGCGCAGCGCACGGGTGGCCAACCTTGATCGGGCCGCGAACGGAATCGATGGCCCGATCATCCTGGTTGCCCACAGCGTCGGAGTCCTGATCACCGTTCACTGGGCGCAGCAAACGAAGCGCGAAATCGAGGGCGCGCTGCTAGCCGCGCCCCCCGATTTCGACGCGCCGTTGCCGGCCGGCTACTCCGATCCGCAGACGCTGGCAAGGAACGGCTGGACGCCGGTGCCGCGCGAGCGCCTGCCGTTTCCAAGCATCGTCGTCGGCAGCCGCAATGACCCGATCGGCAACTTCGAGCGAATCCGCGAGCTCGGGGACACCTGGGGCAGCCGCTTCGTCGACGCCGGCGACGTCGGTCATCTTTCGCCGGCTGATGGTTATGGCACGTGGCCGATGGCCGAGGTGTTGATTCAGGAGTTGCAAGCAGCAGGGAGGGCTTCAGCGGTCCGGTGAAACCTGCGTGGTACCGTCGGCCGCCAATGGATTCAATCCGGGGTCGGGCAACAGGGTCTACCGCATGGACTCCGGCGGCCTGGCCGGTTCCCGCTGGGGCCTGCGTGGCGTAGAGGACCCTGCCCGCCTCCTTCGCCTTCCCTGTGCTTCCTCTTTCCGCGTTGGCTTGCTGCGGCACCTCCGAGGTCACTTGGCATCCATGCGCTGAGAACTTCCTGCAATCCGGACAATCCCGCCCCCCTGCCATTGGGGGGCACACGGTGCCTGGCTCTGAGCATGATGGCGGCGTAGTGATGGCCGTAAATAAAATAGACACGAGGAGAAAAGGTAGTGAAATCATCCAGCAAGCTGAGCAAGCTTAATCTTGCACTCGCCGCTGTGGGTGCAATTTGTGCCGGCGGCGCACACGCACAGAGCAGCGTGACGCTGTACGGCGTGGCGGACATGAACGTGGAATACGCCAACCATGTTGGCGCCGTTCCCACCGCCGCCAACAAATTCAATGCCGGCCCGTCCAACCATGTTTACCGCATGAACTCCGGCGGCCTGTCCGGCTCGCGTTGGGGCTTGCGCGGCGCGGAGGATCTTGGCAACGGCCTGAAATCCGTTTTTGTACTGGAAAGCGGCTTTAACCTGGATACCGGCACGTCGCAGCAAGGCGGCCGCCTGTTCGGTCGCCAGGCCTACGTGGGCATCCAAAGCACGCAGTTTGGCCAGGTGACTTTCGGCCGTCAGTACACCTCGATGTTCGAGAGTATCGCGAACTTCGTGCCGGCTGCCTTTGCCACCCAGTACGAACCGATCGTGATGCTGACCGGCGCGAACTTCCGCGAGGACAATACCATCAAGTACTCCGGCCAGTTCGGTGCCGTGTCCGCCCTGGCACACTGGTCCTTCGGTACCGGCCTGGCATTGCCCACGACGGTGGCCAACGGTCCGTTGCTCGGTGGCAACGGCGAGGTGCCGGGCCAGTTCCGCCGCGACACCGCCTATGGCGCGGCTCTGACCTACATTTCCGGCCCTGTCGGTGTGGCCCTTGCTTACGACCAGTTCAACCCGACGATTTCCAACCCATTGACCGCTGCTGCCCTCGGTAGCGGCAGCTTCAAGAAGGCGACGGTCGCGGCAAGCTATGCGTTCGGCCCGGCAAAGATCATGGGCGGCTATCGCTGGGGCCAGAACAAGGACCAGAATGGCAGCCTGATCGAGCGCGACGACTTCTACTGGATCGGCGCCACCTACCAGGTGACGCCGGCGCTTGGCCTGACGCTCGAGTACAACTACGACAACGTCAAGAACTTCCTCGCCAGCACGTCGGTGCCGAACCCATGGCAAGTTGCGTTTATCGCGGACTACACGCTTTCCAAGCGGACTGACATCTACCTGACCACGGCATATGCAAAGAATGCGGGTCTGGGACTGGACTCCCCGATGATCGGCTTTGCCAACAGCCTATCCCTTGGCAATAGCTACACGCTTGCCAGCGGCCAAAGCAATATGCTCGGTGTCGCCGTAGGTATTCGCCACAAGTTCTAAAGGCAGCCCAACGGCTGTGACAAGGTCTTGTTTGCGCAGCGGTCCTGGCAGGCCTGCCGATACGCTTACATGCATGCAGCCCCCGCTCATGCTCTTTGTGCCGCCTCGGCGGCATTTTTTTTTGCACTGACGCAGCCGACACAGATCACTGTGCAACTACCGGGTCGAAAAGACCCCCTGCTCACGACAAACGCCGCCCCAACGTCTCGGGCACCATGGCGAGCCCGATCAGCGAGACAACGCCGCAGCCAATGACATAGAGAGCCGGCGCGTTAGGGTTCCCCGTGACCTGGATCAGCATCGTCGAGAACAACTGCGCGAAGCCCCCGAACACCGCGATCGCCACGTAGTACGTGACCGACATGCCCGTTGCGCGTAGCCGCTGCGGCAGCACCTCGCTGACCAGTACCATCGTGGCGGGAGAGGTCATCGCCATCGGTACGGCCAGCAGCCCTACCACGACTAGCAAGCACGTTAGGGATGGAAAGCGGTTCAGGAGCGAGAAGGCAGGATAGATCATGACGAGCAGCGCCACCCGGGACCACCAGACCACTTTCCGGCGCCCGATGCGATCGCAGAGCCAGCCGGACAGCGGTGCGAACACCGCCAGCACCAGCGAGGCGACGAAGCCTGCCCAGATGGCGTCACCGCGCGAGATACGCAACTGGAAGGTGGCGTAGTTGGCCAGGTAGAAGGCGATGACGTGGACCGAGGCCGCTAGGCCGATCATCAGCAGCACGCTCGCCAGCAGTTCACGCCAATGTGCCTTCAGCAACTTGCGGCCGCCGTCCTTCTTCGTGGCCTTCTTCGGCTCCAGCACCAGCGTCTCTTCCAGACGGCGCCGGATGATCTGACCGATCGGAATGACCAGGATGCCAATCAGGAAGGCGACGCGCCACCCCCAGGACTCGAGTGCGGAAGGCGGCAGCGCATGACTGAGCACCAGTGCAACCAAGGCAGCGAAGACAGCGGCAACGCCCTGGCTGGACGCCTGCCAGCTGGTGTAGAAGCCCCGCGATCGCTCATCCGCATACTCGAGCAGCATCGCGCTGGCAGAGCCCATCTCGCCGCCGATGGCGAAGCCCTGGATCAGGCGGGCAAGAATCATCAGCACGGGGGCAAGGACGCCAAGTTCCGCATAGGGTGGCGTCACCACCAGAATCAGCGCACTGAAGGCCATCAGCCACATCGAGAGCACCACTGCCGGCTTGCGCCCTACGCGGTCGGCATACGCACCGATAACCAGACCGCCCAAAGGCCGCATCAGATAGCCTGCCCCAAATGTGCCGAAGGACAGCAGCAACTGGCCGAGAGGATTGCCGACTGGAAAATACAGGGGAACGATCAGGAGGGCGAAGAAGTTGTAGACACCTGAGTCATACAGCTCCAGTGCGCCACCGATGGTAATGGCGGAAACGGCCGAAACCTTGGATAGCGGCTTGGGCGCGGAGGTGTTCGGCATGGCGCGTGGGGATGTGGCTCCCATCGCAGTCGGATCAGAGGGCATTGGTGTCTCCTGCCTTGCGGCGGTGGATCAGCAAGTACATGGCTCGCTGCCGGTAGTCGTTACTAAGGGGATGGGATTTACGCATCCGCACCGGTATCCGCTAGTCCAGGCGCACCCCCGATTGCTTGACCACGATGGCCCACTTCTTCTGCTCAGCGGCAATAAACGTGCTGAACTGCTCGGGTGTGCTGCCGGCCGGTTCATAGCCTCTGCCGACCAACTGATCGCGGACACTTGGCATGTTCAGGGCTTTCGCGATCTCCGTGCTGAGGCGAACCACGATCTCCTTCGGCGTCCCGGCAGGTGCCACCAGGCCATACCATTCGCTCGCCTCGATCCCGGGGAATCCCGCTTCCGCCATGGTTGGCACATCCGGCAGCATGCTCAGGCGCTGCTTGCTGGCTACCGCGATGGCTCTGATCTGGCCGGATTTCACGAACGGCAGCACCGCGGGAAGGCCGTGAAACATCATCTGGATATGGCCGCCGACCATGTCGGTCAGTGCCTGCGGTCCGCCCTTGTAAGGGGCATGGATGACGTTGATGTGGGCTGCTTCCTTGAACGACTCGCCGATCAGGTGCTGTTGGGTTCCCGGCCCTGGCGACGCATAGCTCATGCGCCCCGGCACCGATTTAGCGCTGGCCACCAGTTCCTTCACCGATTTCGCCACCGTCGGATTCACCACCAGCACATAGGGTGAACTGGCCAGCAGGCTCAGCGGTGCAAAATCCTTGCTCGTGTCGAAGGGCAGGTTGCTGTAGAGGCTTGGGTTGATCGTCATCGGTGCGCTTGCCACCAGCAGCGTATAGCCGTCCGGTGCTGCCTTCGCGCCCATGCCCGCACCGATATTGCCGGTGGCGCCGGGCCGGTTGTCCACGAGGACCTGCTGGCCAAGGCTGATGGAGAGTTTCTCCGCCACGGTACGGGTGACGGAGTCGACGCCGCCGCCGGCCGGCCACGGTACGATGATACGGATCGGCTTGTTTGGGTACCCACCCTGCGCCCACGCGCAGGGGACGGTAGCAGCCAGTGCAATGGCAGACAGAAACAGGCCTGCACGGCGCAGTACGAAGTTCATCACGGTCTCCAGTCTTTATAGTTTGAAGATGCTCTACACACAAACTTGCTTGCTTCGCCCCGAGTGCGCGCCGGTATGTTGCCTCTGGCTCAAGCCTTGGCCTTGCGCTTCGGCCCGTCTTCGCTCTGGGCACCAAGGGCGCTACGCCACTCGGTCATCAAGCGCTCCCATCTGGCCCGGACTGCGGCCAAATTTCGCGCCTTGACGTGGCCGTAGCCGCGAACGTCTTCCGGCAGGCGCGCGATTTCCAATGCCAGGTCGAGATTCCGTTGCGACAGCGTTTGCAGAAGCTCTTCGATACTCTTGCAGTACTCCCCGATCAGTGCCCTCTCCACCTTGCGTTCCTCGGTGTAGCCGAACGCATCGAACGGGGTACCACGCAGGCCTTTGAGCTTGGCCATCACCCGGAATGCGGTGCGCATCCACGGGCCGAATGGCCGTTTGACGAGTTCGCCCTTCTCGTTCTTCCTTGCCATCAAAGGCGGCGCCAGATGGTGGACCAGCTTGAAGTCGCCCTCGAACATCGCGGCGACCTTGCCGATGAAGGCCGGGTCGGTATGCAGCCGCGCCACTTCGTACTCGTCCTTGTAGGCCATCAGCTTGAACAGGTAGCGTGCGACCGCTTCGGTGACCTTGCTGCTGCCAAAGCGCGACTCCACAGCCTGGACCTTGGCAACAAAGTCCTCATACTGCGCGGCATAGGCGCGGTTCTGGTAGCTGGTGAGGAACTCGGCGCGCTTGCCGATGACATCGCCGATCGAAGGCTTCCTGACGAACTGAACCACCTGGGCATCGGCGGACCGCACGGGCACCTTGGCCAGATCGTGCGCGCAGTGCCGGCCCCACTCAAAGGCCGCCTTGTTGTTGTCGACCTGCACGGCATTGAGTTCGATCGCGCGCATCAGCGCTTCACGCGACAGCGGCACCCTGCCCTTCTGCCAGGCGTAGCCGAGCAGCATCAGGTTGGAGTAGATCGACTGCCCGAGCAACTGCGTCGCCACTTGTTCGGCATCGAAGATGCCGATCTGGCCGGCCTCGACGCCTTGCGCGATCGCCGCAATGGCCTGATCGCTGTGAGACTGCCAGTCCGGATCGCGGACAAAGGCCGATGTCGGCGTCACGTGGCTGTTGAGCACGACGAAGGTGCGGCCGTGCGACATGGTCGCCAGCGTTGCCTTGCTGGCACCGACCACCGTATCGGAGGCGATCACCAGGTCCGCCATGGCAACATCGACGCGCGTTGCGTGCAGGGCGTCGGCTTCGTTGGCAATCTGGATGTGGCTCCAGGTGGCGCCACCCATTTGCGCCATGCCGGTGGCATCCTGCGTGATCACGCTCTTGCCTTCCAGGTGGGCCGCCATGCCGAGTACCTGGCCGATGGTCACAATCCCCGTCCCGCCCACGCCCGCCACCACGATGCGCTGCGCCTTGGCGGCATCCGGCAGCTTCGGCTCGGGAAGCGCCGGCATATCGGAGAGCTTCGTCTTGCGCGCCGCCTCCGGCTTCTTGAGCTTTCCACCCTCCACCGTGACGAAACTCGGGCAGAAGCCCTTGACGCAGGAAAAGTCCTTGTTGCAGGTGTTCTGGTTGATCTCCCGCTTGCGGCCGAACTCGGTTTCGAGCGGCTGTACTGCTACGCAGTTGCTCTCGACCGAACAATCCCCGCAACCTTCGCAAACCAGTTCGTTGATGATGACGCGCTTGTCCGGATCGGACATGGTGCCGCGCTTGCGTTCCCGCCGCTTCTTGGTAGCGCACGCCTGGTCATAGATGATCACGGTGGCACCCTCGACCACCCGCAACTCGCGCTGCACGGCATCCAGCTCATCCCGGTGGCGTACAGTGACGCCGGGCGCCAGGTCTTTGACGACGGCATATTTCTGCGGGTCGTCGGTCACCACGACAATGCGCTTCGCCCCCTCCGACGCCAGTTCGCGCGTCATGCCCGGCACGTCCAGCTGCCCGTCGACCGGTTGCCCGCCCGTCATGGCAACGGCGCTGTTGTAGAGGATCTTGTAGGTGATATTGACGCCGGCATTGATCGATTGCCGCACCGCCAGCGACCCGGAGTGGTTGTACGTGCCGTCGCCCAGATTGGCGAACATGTGCGCGCGCTTGCTGAACGGCGCTTGCCCCATCCAGGGCACGCCCTCGCCGCCCATCTGTGTCCACGACGTGGTCGAACGGTCCATCCAGACCACCATGCCGTGGCATCCGATCCCGGCCATGGCAATGGATCCGTCCGGCACACGGGTGCTGGTGTTGTGCGGGCAACCTGGGCAGAACCACGGCAGACGGTCGGTGCCGCGGCTGTCGCCGGAGGGGAACTGGCGATCCTTGGCCTCGATTTGCGCCAGGCGCACGTCCATCCGCGCGGCGACATCCGGGGGCACGCCCAGCTTCTTCAGGCGGCCCGCGATGGCCTTGGCGATCAGCGCGGGGGTCAGGTCGGCCTTGGCGCGCAGCAGCCAGTCTTCTGCCGGCTTGCGGTGGCTCCATTCACCGCCGGCGCCTTCACCGTCGGCCGGCTCGTACTTGCCGATCACGGCAGGCCGTGCGTCGGCGCGATAGTGGTACAGCTCATCCTTCACCTGCTGCTCGATGATCGGGCGCTTCTCCTCGACTACGAGGATTTCGCGCAGGCCGTGCGCGAATTCGCGCACGCTCGTCGGCTCGAGCGGCCACACCACGCTCACCTTATGTAGCCGCACGCCAATCGCGCGGCACAAGGCATCGTCCAGGCCAAGGTCGGCCAGCGCCTGCCGGGTATCGCTGTAGGCCTTGCCGCTGGCGATGATGCCGAGACGGTCATTCGACCCTTCAATCACGTTGCGGTTGAGCCGGTTTGCGCGGACATAGGCAAGCGCCGCCGGCCACTTGATCTCCATCATCCGCGCTTCCGCCGCCAGCGGATCGTCGGGCCAGCGGATATGCAAGCCGCCCTGCGGCGTGGCGAAATCTTCGGGCAGCAGGATGCGCACCCGGTCGGCATCGGTGACCACCGACGCGCCCGCCTCCACCACCTCCTGCACGGTCTTCATGCCGGCCCACAAGCCACTGAAGCGGCTCATGGCAAAGGCATGCACACCCAGATCCAGAATGTCCTGCACGCTGGCGGGAAAGAACACCGGCAGCCCGCAGGCGATAAACGTATGGTCGCTCTGGTGCGCGAGCGTGCTGCTCTTGGACACGTGGTCGTCTCCGGCCAGTGCGATCACACCACCCAGCGGCGCTGTGCCCGCCAGATTGGCGTGCTTGAGCGCGTCGCCGCTGCGGTCCACCCCCGGGCCCTTGCCGTACCAGATACCAAACACCCCGTCGTACTTCTTGCTCTCGGCATCGAACTCGAGCTGCTGCGAGCCCCACACCGCGGTCACGCCGAGTTCCTCGTTGACGCCGGGCTTGAAGACGACATGATTGTCCGCGAGGTGCTTCTTGGCCTGCCACAGCGCCTGGTCGTATCCGCCGAGCGGAGAACCCCGGTAGCCGGAAATGAACGCGGCGGTATTATGGCCGGCCAGTGCATCGCGTTTGCGCTGCAGCAGCGGCAGGCGCACCAGTGCCTGGACGCCGCTCATGAAAGCACGCCCCGTGTCCAGTGCGTACTTGTCGTCGAGCGTGACGATTTCCATGGCCTTGCGTGAGGCGTCTGAGAGAGGGGCATTCATAGGGCAGGTACTCGCCAATTGTGTTGTGGGGAGGGCGACCAGCGTCCGCCGGGCTCGCAAGGACCCGGTACGTGTGGCGCTTCGGTGCTTATTCTGGTGCTGATGTCGGAAATCGCACGCCGAGCCGTTCGCCAAGCACGCTTAACTCCTGCGCGATCGCGGCAGGCAGCGCAATCCCGTGCTCGCGTGCCTCGCGCTCCAGTGCGTCGCCACGATTGCCGGGCAGCCGCGCTTCATCGCCGCCTGCGCAAAGGTAGGTCTCGGTCCATTGACTCATATACTCGCCAAAGGGCGCCTGCCCGGCGAAGGATTCCGGCTTTACCATCCAGAGGAACCCGTCCTGCATGGCGGCGGCACGGCCAGGCAGGAGATTGCCCGGCGCCGGTGCGTGAGACGCCGCGGTGGCCGCCAGGGCACCGGCGAGGCACTCCACCATCATGGCAATGCCGATGCCCTTGTGGCCGCCCATGGGCAACAGTGACCCGCCCAGCGCGCGCTTTGCATCGGTGGTTGGCCGGCCGTCCGCATCCAGCGCCCACCCTTGCGGGATCGGCTTTCCCTCGCGTGCCGCGAGCAAGATATGGCCACGTGCGGCCACGCTGCACGCCACATCGAATACGATCGGGGCCTGCCCCGGCAGCGGGCAACCGAACGCAATCGGGTTGTGCCCGATTGCCGCGCGCGGGAATCCCTCCATGGCGAGCGCCGGCGGCGTGCGTTGCCCGATCATGGAGAAAGCACCGGCCTCCGCCGCCAGCAGGGCGTGGATGCCGAGCGCTCCCAGATGGCCGCACGATTGCAGCACGATCAGTACGGAAGCGCTGGTCTCCAGGGCTTCCAGTCCCAGGCGCACCGCATAAGGACCGGCGATCTGCCCCATGGCGCCATCGGCCTGCAGCACGATGCCGCCGGGGAAGGATCGATATGCCATCTCCGGCCTGGGATTGAACTCGTTCGCCCGCAGCCGCTCCACATAAGACGCCAGGCGAGTCATGCCGTGCGTCTTATAGCCCCGCAACTCGCTACGCACCAGGATGGCGGCGGCTTCGGCCGCTTGCCCAGGCGGCACGCCGCAGCCTTCGAAAACCCGGGTCGTCCACTGCTCAAGCGCCTGAACGTTCCAATGCGTGCTCATGAGGCCTTCTCCCGCACCACCATCAGGCGCTCGGAAAACGGGCCGGAATAAACCGTCTGGTAGTACAGCGGCCGGTCGCGCAGCGTATAGCCGCGCAGTTCCATGACGAAGCCCGGCTGCCCGGCTTCGAGACCAAGCTCGCGGGCCGCTACCGACGGGATTTCGTCGAATCGGATCCACTGGTCCACGCGCAACGTCGGGAGCGCCAGGCGCTGCCCGAGCAGCTCCCGCAGATTCTTCTCGAGATCATCGCGTTCAACACCGCCCAGTTGCGCGAAGTCCTCCTCGCGCAGCCAGAACTCGCTGTACAGGTCGAAGCGCCCGCCCACATTGATGATGCGTTCAATGCGAACGAAGGCTTCGCCCTCGAGAAACTCCGACCACGGCCCTTTGCGCTTGAGCCGCTTGACCGAGCGCGCATGGACGTAGGAAGGCAGCTCGTTGCCCTCGGCATCGCGAAAGCGCAGGTAGCGCACATCGGCAGGCGCGACCCTGGCGCCCGAGACGAAGGTGCCGCGGCCCTGCTCGCGGGTGATCAGTCCGGAGTGCGAAAGACGCGCCAGCGCCTTCTGAATGGTGCCCACGCTGACGCCGTGCGCCGTGGCAAGCTCTCCCTCGGAAGGCAACCTGTCACCCTCGCGCAGCGCGCCGGATTCAATGGAACGGATAATGGCGTCGGAGACGCTGATCAGCTTTGTCATGTTGGCTCAGAGGCTAAGTGCAAATCGACTGATTGCGGTTTCCCTGATGTCCAGTACCTCGCTGCTGAGACGGGTGCCGGACGCCACATCCATGGCGTAGGCATACAGCCGATCGCCGACATCAGAGATCTTTTGTCCCTTCTCGAGGATCCCGCTTGCGTCGAAATCAATGTTATCGGCCATGGACTCCAGCGTATTGACGTTGCCGCAGACCTTGACCGTCGGAGCGACCATGCTGCCGATCGGATTGCCCACCCCCGTGCCAAAGAAGGTGAGCTGGCAACCGCCGGCGGCAAGTGCACTGAGATTTTCCACTGCCGCCGCCGGAGCGTCCATGAAATGCAGGCCTTTTTTCCCCGGGGCTTCGCCATAGCGCAGCACACCAACCAGTGGGCTCGAGCCAGCCTTGGCCATCGCGCCCAGGGCTTTCTCCTCGACCGTGGTCAGCCCGCCGCGCTTATTGTCGGGCGAGGGCTGGGATTCGCGCATATCCACGCCACGGGTAATCGCGAGGCTCTCCATGCCGCGGACCGCCCTGACGAAGGCATCCCTGACCGCATCGTCGACGGCGCGTTCGGCAAAGAGGTGCTCCGCGCCAATGAACTCGGAGGTCTCGGAAATGATGATGGTGCCCCCCTCTTCGATCACCCGGTCGGCCAGACGGCCGATCGTCGGATTGCAGCTCAGGCCGGAGGTGGTATCCGAACCGCCGCACTCGACGCCCAGGACCAGCGACGACACCGGGCAGGGTTCGCGCCTTGCACGCGAGGCCGCAAGTGAAAGCCTCAAGGCCTTGCGGGTGCCGGCGGCAATGCAGTCGATCGTGCCGTTCGGTTGCAGATGCACCGTTTCCACGGGTTTCCCCGTGGTCCTGATACGGCGCGCCACCTCCTCCGTCGACGAATCTTCGAGCCCCACCAGCAGGACTGCGGCGACATTGGGATTGCGTCCCAGTCCTGCCAGCGACTCATAAGCGAAATCCAGGTCGGCGCCGAACTGCCCACGCACAAACAACGTGGTGACCGGGATGCAGCCGCTCACGGTCTGCGCAATGGTGCGCGTAACCGGGTTGCAGTTGTCCATCACGGAAATCACCGCCACCCAGTTGCGTACGCCAACTGTGTCGTTCTCGCGGCGGTAGCCAAGGAATGTCATTGCCATTTGCTTACCTCTTTTCCAGATCGCCGCGGGCGCGGGTCGACTCGATGTTGTGCACGTGCATGTGTTCGCCAACCTTCAGGTTCCGGCTGGCCCGCCCGATGACCTGCCCGTACTTCAGGACACTGGCGCTCAGCGGGGTATCCGCGATACAGACCTTATGGCCGAATGGCACATCCTGGAGCAGCGTCATCTGTCCCGATGCCTCTCCTTGAAGGGTGCAGGGCTCGCCGGCACGGCCGGCATCGAGCAGCGTGGCGACGTTGTCCGCCTGGTTGAGTACGATGGCACGTGGCATTTGCTGGATTCCTATATAGGTGTTTGATGTACTGTAGTTAATCGAAAGCAAGAATGTCAAGGTTTACTGGGGCAATCCACTACTCGACAACGTAAGTCCTATATAGAAGTTCTTGACAGCGACACGCACTGTGCCTATCTTCACAACAAGGGCGGCACAGCAGTGCCCGCGAATTCAGGAGACAGAGAATGAAGGTGGCTTCCCACATGGAGAAAATTGCGAAGCTGGAAGCATTGCGCGAACGCCTCGATCCTCTTCAGGACTTCGAACTGTGGTTCTGGACCGGGATGACGGCTGGCACGCACGCCGTCAATGCGGCACTCCATCATGCCGCCGTCACGCTGGACGACGACGTGTTCCCGACGCAGCCAGGCGCCTACCTGGTGCCGCAACCGGACGGCTCGCTGCGTGCGGCATTCCGCCCGCTCGGCGATGTGCTGCACGTGGGCAGGCCCAAGATCGACGCCCCCGTCCCGGACGATGTGGCGGCGATGATGCATGAGATGGAGATCGTCGAACGCCATCGGGATCCGTGCCTGCGCGAGGGGCTGGCGCCGACGGCGGCCATTGCCGGGGAATGCGATGCTGCCCTTGGCCGTTGCCTGCAGCTATTGGCCTGCCGGATGAATGGAGGCAAAGATGCACGTTGACGCCCACATCGCCATCGCGCGCCGGATCGAGCGCTCGCTGCAGAAGTGCGGCCCAGCCGACTACGAGATCAAGATCGAGGCCGCCATGCTGGCGGGCACGCACTGGTTGAACGCTGCGCTCCATCGCGTGCGTGCGAACCGGCCGGATAGCGACGTCTTTCACACTTACCTGCTGACCATCAACGAGTTCCGACGGCTCAGCATCGCGGACGGCGAGTTGATGCAGATGCTGGCCGAAATCGAGGATATCCGGCCGCCCTTTGTCCGCGGCAACCTGGCGGGCGGCGAGCGCGCCGCCGAGCGCGCCCTCGAATTGCTGGCGCGGATCCGTACGAAGGCCCTCGCCAGCGAGTGATCAAACTACTGCAGCACCATATGAAAAGGAGACAGCAGTGAAAGCAGTACGTGTCGTACCGAGCCCTACTGGCGGCAAAGTGGAAATACAGGACATCCCCGTTCCAGTCGCTGGCGCCGGCCAGGTTCTGGTCAGGGTGCGAGCCGCCGGTCTCAACCGGGGCGAAATCAACCAGGCGCGTGAGTTGCGCACAGGCAATACGATCACCGCGGGCGTCGAGTTTGCCGGGGAGGTGGCAGCAGTCGGCGACGGCGTGAGCGGATGGCGCAAGGGGGATCGGGTCATGGGCCACGGTCGTGCGTGCCAGGCCGAGTATGTGATTGCCGATCCACTGGCGCTGATGGCGGTGCCCGATGGTCTTTCCTGGATCGACGCCGCGGCATTCCCCAATGTCTTCATCACGGCCCACGACGCGGTGATGACCAATGGCCGCCTGCGTGCCGGCGAAGCGGTACTGATCAACGGCGCATCAGGCGGCGTGGCCATGGCCGCGATCCAGATCGCGTCGCTGTTTGGCGCCAAACCAGTGATCGCCACTTCACGCTCGGCCGCCAAACTCGATCGCCTGAGCCAGTTCGGTGTGGACGTGGGCATCAATGCATCGAGCGAATCGCAGGTCGATGCCGTCATGGCTGCCACAGGCAATCATGGCGTCGATCTCATTATCGACACCGTGGGCGGCCCGGTCTTCGAGGCAAATATGCAGAGCCTCGCGGTCAAGGGACGGCTGGTCAATATTGCCCGGCTGGGTTCGAGCACGGCGCAGATCGACCTGAGCCTGCTCTGGCTCAAGCGGCTGACGCTGGTTGGCGTGACATTCCGCACGCGCTCGGAGCAGGAACGGCTGGAGTGCATCCAGGCTTGCGCGCGCGACATGCTGCCCTTCCTGGCGGCTGGGCGGATCCGTCTGCCGATCGACCGCACCTTTGCAATGGACGCCATTGGCGAAGCGCACGCCTATATGCAGCTTGACCAGCACGTCGGCAAGATCGTTCTGGTCGCGGACTAATTCATCCTTTTGAGTTTTCAAAAACGAACAGGAGACATTCATGGGTATCCAGGTCACACCGCTCACCGGCTCGGTTGGCGGGTCGGTGGAAGGCATCGATTTGAACCAACCGATTGACGATGCGGCCTTCGAAGTGTTGCATCAGGCGTTCCTTGAATATGGCGTGCTGGTCTACCGCGGCCAAAGGCTCCAGCCCGAGGCCCAGATCGCATTTGCCAGGCGCTGGGGTAAACCGGTGCAAAACAATCCGCTGCTGAGAGGGCTGTCGGACTTCCCGGAACTCGCCCAGGTCACCAAGATTCCCAAGGAGACGGCATCTACCGAGGCCTGGCACTCCGACTCCATCTATACCGAGGTGCCACCCAAGATCTCGATTCTCTCCGCGGTCGTGGTACCGCGCGGCGGAGACACGATGTGGTGCAATCAATATCTGGCCTATGAGCGCCTGTCTCCCGCAATGCAACGCATGCTCGAAGGCCTGCGCGTGCGCTTCACGGGATTGCGGCTCGCCAGGATGACGGGGTCGGATTCGGTGCCCTCGGCGGTCCACCCGCTTGTTCGCACCCATCCGGAGACACACCGCAAGGCGCTCTATGTGGGGCATCCCGACACGGCGCACTCCATCGAAGGCATGACGCCCGCCGAAAGCCGTCCGCTGCTCGACTTTCTCTACGAACACTCGACCAGCCCCGATAACGTCTACCGCCATATGTGGCAGCAGGGCGATGTCGTGATGTGGGACAACCGTTGCACCATGCACTATGCCGTGCACGACTACGGCGAGGCCGAGCGCATCCTGAACCGGGTGACGCTGGAAGGCGAAGTCCCCTGCTGACAAGCAGCGGGCCCGGCTGCGGAACATGCGCGGCCGGTGCCCTGGTTGCCGGCGGCTTCCTTCCCGCCGGTCCGGATCGAATCCCTGTCCCCAGATGCTAGTCACGGCTTCACGCGCGCTACGCGGGTTTCCAGTGCCCCGCCAAGGCCCCGCGTGGGGAAGCGCTTCTTGAACTGAAGGTGCCCGGCAGCCCGGTCACGAGGCCGCCGGGCGACAAGACAAGACAAGACAAGACAAGACAAGAGCATAGGAGAATACACAATGCAGATGGGTATCCCGACAGAAGTTCGGGCAGGCGAAGCACGCGTTGCCGCCACCCCGGAGACAGTCAAGAAATATGTTGCACAGGGCCACCAGGTTACCGTGCAAGCCGGTGCGGGATTGCTCGCCAGCCAGCCCGACGCCGCCTACGAGGCGGTCGGCGCCCGCATCGGCAGCGCCGCCGACGCCTTGGGCGCGCAGTTGGTGCTCAAGGTCCGCGCCCCGACCCCGGCCGAGCTGGCCCGGATGAACGAGGGCTCGGTGCTGGTCGGCATGCTCAACCCCTTCGATGCCGAGAACAAGGCCCGCATGGCCGCCGCCGGCATTATCGGCTTCGCGCTCGAGGCGGCGCCGCGCACTACCCGCGCGCAGAGCATGGACGTGCTCTCCTCCCAGGCCAATATCGCGGGCTACAAGGCGGTGCTGGTTGCCGCCCACCATTACCAGCGCTTCATGCCGATGCTGATGACCGCCGCCGGTACCGTCAAGGCGGCGCGCGTGCTGATCCTCGGCGCCGGCGTGGCGGGCCTGCAGGCCATCGCCACTGCCAAGCGCCTGGGCGCCGTCATCGAAGCCTCCGACGTGCGCCCCGCCGTCAAGGAGCAGATCGAATCGCTGGGCGCCAAATTCCTCGATGTGCCCTTCGTCACCGACGAAGAGCGCGAGATCGCCCAAGGGGTGGGCGGCTATGCCCGGCCGATGCCGGCGGACTGGATGCGGCGCCAGGCCGAACTGGTGCATGAGCGCGCCAAGGCCGCCGACATCGTCATCACCACCGCGCTGATCCCTGGCCGCCAGGCGCCGGTGCTGCTCAAGGAACAGACCGTGCAGGCGATGAAGCCGGGATCGGTGGTGGTTGACCTGGCCGCGGCGCAGGGCGGCAACTGCCCGCTCACGGTGGCCGACGAAGTGGTGGAGCGCCATGGCGTCACGCTGATCGGCCACACCAACCTGGCCGGCATGGTTGCGGCCGACGCGTCCGCGCTCTACGCGCGCAACGTGCTCGACTTCCTCAAACTGATCATCGGCAAGGATGGCAAGCTCGCCATCGATATGAAAGACGACATCGTAGCGGCATGCCTGATGACCAAGCGCCGTGAACTGGAATTGACAAGCTGAGGAGAAGTCGATGGAAATGGTGAACCACACGGTGATCAACCTGATCATCTTCGTACTGGCGATCTACGTGGGCTACCACGTGGTCTGGACGGTCACGCCCGCCCTGCACACCCCCCTGATGGCGGTGACCAACGCAATCTCGGCCATCATCATCGTCGGCGCCATGCTGGCGGCCGGCCTGACCGAGGGCCCCGTCGGCCGCACCATGGGCGCGCTGGCGGTGGCGCTGGCCGCGGTCAACGTGTTCGGCGGCTTCCTGGTAACGCAGCGCATGCTGGAGATGTTCAAGAAGAAGGAACCCAAGGCCAAGCCGGCGGGTGCCCATGGCAAGGAGGCCACGGCATGAGCAATCTCGTGAGCATGAACCTCGTCACCCTGCTCTACCTGCTGGCCTCGGTGTGTTTCATCCAGGCGCTCAAGGGCCTCTCGCATCCCAGTTCCGCACGGCGCGGCAACGCCTTCGGCATGGCCGGCATGGCCATCGCGGTGGTGACCACGCTGGTGTTGATCGCCAAACTGAAGAACGACTTCGTGGCTGCAAGCGCTGGCCAGTCGTCGGTCGCCGAAGGCCTGGCGTTGATCTTCGGCGCGCTGGTGGTCGGCGGCGGCATCGGCGCCTATGTGGCGAAGAAGGTCGAGATGACCAAGATGCCTGAACTGGTGGCCGCCATGCATTCGCTGATCGGCCTGGCCGCGGTCTTCATCGCGGTGGCCGCGGTGGCTGAGCCGGCCGCCTTCGGCATTGCGCCAACGGGATCGCACGACATCCCACTGGGCAACCGGATCGAGCTGTTCATCGGCTGCTTCGTCGGCGCCATCACCTTCTCCGGTTCGGTGATCGCCTTCGGCAAACTGGCCGGGCGCTACAAGTTCCGCCTGTTCCAGGGCGCGCCGGTGTCGTTCGCCGGGCAGCATATGCTGAACCTGCTGCTGGCGGTGGCCATGATCGGCTTCGGCGTGCTCTTCTTCCTGTCGCAGGACTGGTCGCCGTTCCTGCTGATGCTGGCAATTGCCTTCGTGCTGGGCGTGCTGATCATCATCCCGATCGGCGGCGCGGACATGCCGGTGGTGGTATCGATGCTGAACTCGTACTCGGGCTGGGCGGCGGCCGGCATCGGCTTCTCGCTCAACAACCCGATGCTGATCATCGCGGGCTCGCTGGTGGGATCGAGCGGTGCCATCCTCTCGTACATCATGTGCCGCGCGATGAACCGTTCGTTCTTCAACGTGCTGCTGGGCGGCTTCGGCAACACAGCGACAGCCGCCACGGCCGGCGGTGCGGAACAGCGCAATGTCAAAGCCGGCTCGGCGGACGACGCGGCCTTCCTGATGGGCAACGCCGAGACCGTGATCATTGTCCCGGGCTACGGCCTGGCGGTGGCCCGCGCGCAGCATGCGCTCAAGGAACTCACCGAGAAGCTGGTCGAGAAGGGCGTGACGGTGAAGTACGCCATCCACCCGGTGGCCGGCCGCATGCCGGGCCATATGAACGTGCTGCTGGCAGAGGCCGAGGTCCCTTACGACCAGGTCTTCGAAATGGAAGACATCAACAGTGAGTTCGGCCAGGCGGACGTGGTGCTGGTGCTGGGCGCCAACGACGTGGTGAACCCGGCGGCCAAGACCGATCCCAACTCGCCGATTGCCGGCATGCCGATCCTGGAAGCCTACAAGGCCAAGACCATCATCGTGAACAAGCGTTCGATGGCGGCGGGCTACGCGGGCCTGGATAACGAACTGTTCTACATGGACAAGACCATGATGGTGTTCGGCGACGCCAAAAAGGTGGTCGAAGACATGGGCAAGGCGGCCTGAGGCAGCTTTGGCTGGCCGCCTGCGCCCATTGGCGAGCGGTGGCCGGGAAACACCCGCATCCATTCTGGCAATCAAAGGAGATTTTGCATGAAAGCGCATCCCGCCCCTAACCCGTTTGCCGACCTGGAAGGCAAGGTAGCGCTGGTGACCGGCGCCTTCGGCGGCCTGGGCCGGCACTTCGCCCTGACCCTGGCGCGTGCCGGATGCCGGGTTGCACTGGCCGGACGGCGCGTCGGCGAAGGCGAGGCATTGCTTGCCGCGCTCCGCGACGAAGGTGGTCAAGGCTGCGTGGTTTCGCTCGACGTCAGGAACCCGGCCTCGGTGGCGTCGGCCTTCGCGGGTGCGGCCAGCGCGTTGGGCACGGTCAATATCGTGGTCAACAGCGCGGGCATTGCTGTCACGCGTCCCGCCATCGAGGTGGCGGAGGACGAATGGCAGAGCGTGATCGACACCAATCTGAGCGGCGCGTGGCGGGTGGCACAACAGGCGGCGAAAATGATGCGCGATGGGGGCAAAGGCGGCAGCATCGTCAACATCGCCTCGATCCTTGGTATGCGCGTCGCCCAGCAAGTGCCCGCCTATACCGCGGCCAAGGCTGGCCTCATTCACCTGACACGGTCGCTTGCGCTGGAATGGGCGCGTCATGGCATCCGCGTCAATGCGCTGGCGCCGGGGTATTTTGAAACCGACATCAATCGGAGCTTTTTCGAGACCGATAGCGGCCAGGCGCTGGTAAAGCGGATCCCGCAACGCCGGCTCGGGCAACCGGAGCAACTCGATGGCGCGCTGCTCCTGCTGGCGTCGGACGCCTCGGATTACATCACCGGCGCCGTCTTGCCCGTGGATGGCGGGCACATGGTCAGCACGCTTTAGCAGGCTTTAGCACGAAACGCACGACACAACCAATCGAAGAGACCTCGTAGTGGATCGGGGATCCAGGAGACAGACACAATGACGCATGCCTGCGCGCAAAGCGAGACCGCCCCGGCGGATGAACACACGCTGGACCTGGATTGCACCAGACTGGCAGTCTTGCTGCACGGACAGGGCCTGATCGAGCTGCCCTCGCTGACGGCCGAACGGCTGGCCGGCGGCCAGTCCAATCCCACTTATCGGATCTGGTGCGAAGCGCAACAATATGTGCTGCGCACCAAGCCGCCGGGCAAGCTGCTATCGTCCGCCCATGCCATCGACCGCGAATATCGCGTGATGCGTGCCCTGCAGGGCAGCGAAGTACCCGTCCCGCGGCTCTTCCTCTACAGCGAGGATACGTCGATCCTGGGCAGCCCCTTCTACGTCATGGAGTTCCTGCAAGGCAGGGTGATGTTCGACCAGTCGCTGCCCGGCCTGTCGCGCGCAGAACGCACGGCGATTTATCGGGAAATGAATCGCGTGATCGCCGCCTTGCATCGGGTGGACTATCACAAGGTAGGCCTCGCCGACTATGGCAAAAGCGGAAACTACATCGCACGGCAAGTGAGCCGCTGGTCGCGGCAGTGCGAAGAAACCGGTACGGACGGCAATACCGCGCTGGCAGCCCTGGCGGACTGGCTTGCGCGCCATCTTCCGCCGGAACACCAGACAAGCCTTGTGCACGGCGACTTCCGCATGGACAACCTGCTCTTTCATCCGACCGAGCCGCGCGTACTCGGGGTCCTGGACTGGGAATTGTCGACGCTAGGCCACCCGGTGGCCGACCTTGCCTACCAGTGCATGGGCTGGCACATCCCGGCGTCGCTCTGGCGCGGCATCGGCGGGCTGGACCTGCATGCTCTGGGCATTCCGGACGAGGCCACCTACATCCAGTGGTACGGCAACGCCAACGGCATGCAGGAGATGGAACATTGGGACTTCTACCTCGCCTATAACTTCTTCCGGCTGGCGGCCATCATGAACGGTATCGCGCGGCGCGCGGAAGGCGGCAATGCGGCAGCAGCAGATGCGCTGGAAACCGGCCGCAAGGCGAAACCGCTTGCAGAACTGGGCTGGGAGTATGCGACCCGCTACGGGGCAACGCGGCCAGGGGCATGGGCGCGCTAATCCCGCGCAGCGGCCGCCAGCGGGCCCGCTTTGTGTGTCCGTGCCCGCAAGCGACGTGCCGGCACTTGAGCCGCGCAGACTAAGCAACCTGTGCCCCCCGCAGTGGGGGGCATTCATCGACCTTGCGGAAGCTAGACTCGGCGTCGGGATCTTGGCATTCAGGCTCGCATTGGGGTTTCCGATGCTCGTACTCTCGGTGGCCCGAACGTCCCTGGTCAATTCAAGGCACGCGAACTACGGAACGGCGATGCCACATTCCTACCACCTATCGACATAACTGGTAAGGGATATCCAAATTTCCCGTTATGCCGATTAGGCCGAGCGCTCTACGCTCGCTCATCCACACAGGAAAGCCCCCTCCATGTCTTCGATCGCTCAAGCCAGCAGCCCCACCCTCTCCACCGCCCTGAACTGGTGGAACCGGCTGCTTACGCTTTTGCCCCTTGGATTTATCGCCTGGCTAGCGCTGCAGCTTTCAGAGCACCCAGCCATCGCCAAGACGGGCCTGAGCGCCCTGACACTTGCCATGTTCGCAGGCATGTTCGCCGGCAACACGTTGCCGCGCGGCTGGCTCACGCCGCTGGCGTCCGGCATGCAAGTCGCGCGGCATCACATGCTGCGCCTGGGCGTGGCGTTGTACGGCCTGCGCCTGACGTTCGACGCGATCGTTGCGCTGGGTCTGGCCGGCGTCCTGATTCCACTTGCCATGCTGGTCTCGACCCTGCTATTGGGCACCTGGATCGGCGTCAAGCTGCTGGGGCTAGAGCGGCGCGAAGCGCTTGTGGTCAGCGCGGGCAGCGCCGTATGCGGTGCCGCTGCCGCCATTGCCATGGCCTCCGTGGTAAAGACCGACAATCGCCAGACCGCCGTTGCCGTGGCTACGGTCGTGCTGTTCGGGACGGTCGGCATGGTGCTCTACCCTTACCTGTTCGACCTCGCCGTGGGTCACATGCACATGGCGGTCAGCGAACGCACTTTCGGCATCTTCACCGGCGCCACCCTGCATGAGGTAGCGCAGGTCATCGCGTCCGGCAAGATGGTCAGCGATGCGACGGCCGATGCCGCCGTCGTCGCCAAGATGGTGCGCGTGCTGGCGCTCGGCCCCCTGCTGCTGATCATGGCTCTGTGGACCCGCACAAGCGAGCGCAAGCAAGGCCTCGATACCGGGGCCGCCGGCTGGTCCGGTCTCCTGCGCTCGGTACCGTGGTTTGCCCTTGGCTTTGTTGCCGTGATGGCCATCAACTCCGCCGGCATGGTGCCACATGCCTGGAAACCCGGATTGATCGCACTGGACAACTGGCTGCTTGCCACCGCCATGCTCGCGATCGGCCTGCAAACACGCTTGATCGACCTGGTCCGCACCGGCCGCGCGCCGATGATCCTGGCGGGCATGTTGTTCGTGTTCCTGATCGCAGGCGGAGCGGCCTTGTGCTGGTTCGCCGCCTGAGCGCCGGCAGATAAAAAGACCAACCCCAGAGGAGAAGCAGTGGAGAACCATCAGAACCCTGATCAGATATTGCCTGCGAGGCGCACATTCCTGCGGGGTGCGGCTGCAATTGGCGCACACGCCGCGCTTGGCGGCTTCGCGTTCGACGCAATGGCAGCCGCAAGCGCAAGCACGGTGGACTTGCCTTTCGATAACGGCACGCGCGAACTGGTGGCATTCCCCCAGAAACGCCCCCTGATCCTTCTGACCAGCCGTCCCCCGCAACTCGAGACGCCCTTCAGCGTATTCAATGAAGGCGCCGTCACGCCAAACGATGCGTTCTTTGTGCGATACCACTGGAGCGGCATTCCCACGTCCATCGATGCAGACAGCTACCGGCTGCAAGTGGGCGGCAAGGTTGCCAACCCGTTGGCGTTGTCGCTTGCGGACCTGAAGCAGATGGCCGACCCGGTCGAACTGGTGGCGGTCAATCAGTGCTCGGGGAATAGCCGTGGCTTTCTCACCCCGCGCGTCAACGGCGGCCAGCTGGCAAACGGTGCCATGGGCAATGCCAGATGGATGGGGATTCCGCTGAAAAAGGTACTGGAAAAGGCTGGCGTGCAACCCGGCGCCGTGCAGGTCAGCTTTGACGGACTGGATCACCCGCCGCTGGACAGCAGTCCGGACTTTGTGAAAGCGCTGCCGATCGATCACGCGCTGGATGGCGAGGTGATGCTGGCGTGGGGTATGAACGGCGCGGATCTTCCCCTACTCAACGGCTACCCGCTTCGGCTGGTGGTGCCGGGCCACTACGGCACCTATTGGGTGAAGCACCTTTCGAAGATCCAGGTACTTGACAGCGTCTTCGATGGTTTCTGGATGAGCGCCGCATATCGTACGCCCGACAATGGCTGCGCTTGTGTGGCGCCGGGCACGGCGCCCGCGCGTACAACGCCGATCGGCCGCTTCAACGTGCGCTCCTTCATCACCAGCCTGCAGACCGGCAGCAAGGTTCTGGCCGGCCATGAGACGGTCGTGCGCGGCATCGCATTTGACGGCGGGTACGGTGTTTCCGAGGTGGCCTTCTCCTCCGATGGCGGGCAGACCTGGAACGCAGCGCGCATGGGCAAGGATCTCGGCCGCTACTCCTTCCGGGAGTGGAGCGTGGCCTTCCGCCCCTCGCGCAAGGGCAGCTACGATCTGCGCGTACGCGCCACCAATCGAATCGGCCAAAGCCAGCCGCTCAATGCGCTCTGGAATCCGGCTGGCTATATGCGCAACGTGGTGGAAACCACCCGCGTCAGCGCAATATGAGGTACAGCATGATGTCTCCTAAACTGGTACGCGCCAGCCTCGCCGCCGCAATGGCAGTCGTGAGCGGCATTCCCGCTGCCTTTGCACTGGAAGTCACGCTACCCGCGGAAACCGCCAGCTATCGCGCTAGCGAACTCCCCGGATACCGCCTGGTGCAGCAGAACTGCATGACCTGCCACTCCGCTCAGTACGTGCAAAGCCAGCCGCCTTCTTCTACGCGCGCCTATTGGGATGCCACGGTGAAGAAGATGAAGAAGCCCTTTGGCGCACCGCTGAAGGACGAGGACATGCCGGCCATGATCGATTATCTGGTCAAAACCTACGGCGCCGAACGGGGCAAGGACAGCCCGGGAACCGCCGGCGCGCATCCGGCCGTGCAAGCATCCCCAGCGCCGCAGGATGCCAGGAGCCTGCTCAGTGCGAACAACTGCACCGCTTGCCACACTGTCGACAAGAAGCTGGTCGGGCCAGCGCTGCACGATGTCGCGGCGAAGTACGTCGGAAAAGCGGATGCCACCACGCAATTGATGCAGAGCATCCGTGCCGGCGGAAGCGGGAAATGGGGCGCCGTTCCCATGCCCGGGTTCCCGCAGCTAAGCGAGGCCGAATTGAAAACCCTGGCAAGCTGGGTGCTCACACAGTAGCAACAAGCCTGCGCGGGTTATCGGACAGATCACCGACATGGACAACATGCTTGGTCACGCTCTACTCCTGGCTTGCGAGGGGGGGGGGCGATGCGCGGCGCATCTGGCACCACGGCATCCTCCTATTGCGTCCGGCCAGTACCGGGTCGAATGCGAACGCGCTGGGTTCATGGGGGTTCGATGCCGATACGCAGCCAGCGCACGCGCAGACTGACCGCTCCCCTGCCTGCCGAACCGCCTGGCGGGCGCTAGGCGCTACGAATGAATGCACGCACTTGCGGGTATATGCTCTCGCGCCAACGGCTGCCGGCAAAGATGCCATAGTGCCCGCAGCCTGCAGCGACAATATGTTGCTTGCGCCCGTCCGCGATACCGGTGCACAGTTCGTGCGCGGCCGCGGTCTGGCCAGCCCCTGAAATGTCGTCCAGTTCGCCTTCGATGGTCAGCAGGGAGGTGGCCGTGATGTCCTGCGGCCGAACCGGCATGCCGTCGATCTCCCAGTTGCCGTTTGCGAGCCGGAACTCCTGAAAGACGTCACGAATCGAATCGAGGTAATACTCGGCGGCCATATCGAGCACCGCGTTGTATTCATCGTAGAAGCGCACGTGCGCTTGCGCGTCGTCTGCGGCGCCCTCGACCAGGCTTAGGTAATAGTCGTAGTGCGACATCAGGTGACGGTCGGGATTCATCGCCACAAAGCCAGCATGCTGCAGGAAGCCCGGATAGACCTTGCGGCCGTGTCCTGGGTAGTTCGCCGGCACCGTGTGGATCAGATGATTCTCGAACCACGCGAACGACCTCTCCCTGGCCAGGGAATTCACTGCGGTGGGACTGCGGCGCGCGTCGATCGGGCCACCCATCATGGTCATGGTCTTGGGCGTCTTCTCGCCAGCGGAGGCCAGAAGGGAAATGGCCGCGAGCACCGGCACCGTGGGTTGGCTCACCGACACCACATGCAGGTTCTCGGCGCCGACGTGGCGGATGAATGCCTGGATGTAATGGATGTAGTCAGCCAGATGGAAGGCGCCGTGCTCAAGCGGCACCATGCGGGCATCGATCCAGTCGGTCACATAGACCTTATGGTCCTGCAGCAAGGTCTTCACGGTGTCGCGCAGCAGCGTGGCGTGGTGGCCCGATAACGGCGCGCACACCAGCACCACCGGCTCGTTCTTGAGCTGCCTGATGATCTCAGGATCGTCCGCATAGCGCTTGAAGCGCACCAGCCTGCAGAATGGCTTCTCGAGAATCGTCTGCTCGATGATAGGGATCTCGCGGCCATTGGAGCGGACCGACTTGATATCGAAGGCCGGTTTCTCATAGGCCTTGCCGAGCCGGTACAGCAGTTCGTAGCCGGCCGCCAGCCGAGTAGCGCCGGGTAGAAGGGAAAGCGGACTCGACGGATTGGTCAAGGTCTTGGCCGTTGCCTGCGCCCACGCGGTGAGTGGCTGTAACAACGAGCGCTGAAATTCATGCAACTGGTAAAGCATATTGATTTCCCGGTCGGACAGACTGGCCTGAAGCTAGATTGAAGATTACCCGCGAGGAAGCCCAGTGTGTCTGCAGCAATAGGCGCTAGCACACAGAAGGCAACGGAAAAGGCAAGGGAAACGGCAATGACGTTATTTTGCAATCACGCGGCTGCCCACTTCCCTTGCCTGCCCTTTACCCCTATTCACTCTCCCCCTGCAGCAGATCCAGTCGAAGCTGCTTCTTGTCGATTTTCCCGACACTGGTCTTCGGGATCTCGGAAACAAAGACGATCCGCTGCGGATCCGGCACGGCATACCGGCTGATGCGCCTGGTTTCCACGTGGCGCTCCAGGTGACGGCGAATCTGCTCGACAGTCAGTGCGCTGTCGTCGACGCATACCGCGGCCATTGGCCGCTCGCCCCATTTGTCGTCCGGCACCCCGATCACCGCGCATTCACGCACGCCGGGCATCTCGCAGATCAGGTTTTCGACCTCGATCGAGGACACCCACTCGCCGCCGGTCTTGATGACGTCCTTGAGACGATCCACCACCTGTACGTAGCCGTCCGGGCGCATGACCGCCACATCCTGGGTATGCAGGTATCCACCGGCCCAGAGTGCCTCCGATGCGTCGGGCTGGCCAAGGTAGGACAGCGTCAGGTACGGCGAGCGCAGCACGATTTCCCCTTGCGTCTTGCCGTCGCGCGGCACATCGCGCATCTCGTTGTCGACCACGCGGAAATCCACCAGGGGAATCGGCCTGCCGGTCATGCAGCGCATGCGAACGCTCTCATCGATATCGTCGGGAGCGCCTCCGGGCGGGAATTGCGACAGCGCGACAATTGGCCCCGTCTCCGACATGCCATAGCCGGCGAACACATCGATGCCTTGCGTGACAGCGGCTTTGCAAAGCGAGGCCGATAGCGCGGAGCCGCCGATGATCATCTTCCATCCGCTAAGATCCGTCTGCTGCTCGCCGGCCTTTTGCAGCAGCATCTGGAGAATGGTGGGCACGCAATGGGAAAAGGTCACCTTCTCCGCCTTGCGCAGGCGTAGCAGGTTCTCCGGCAAGTAGCGCCCTGGGAGCACGATCTTGAGTCCGAGCATGACGGCAACGTAGGGCATGCCCCACGCCAGCACATGGAACATGGGCGTGATGGGCATATAGACGTCTTCACGGTGAAGCCGCTGGCCATCGCGCGGAGCACACAGCGTGGTCGCCGTGGCGAGCGTATGCAAGACAATCTGGCGGTGGCTGTAGCTCACGCCTTTCGGATCGCCAGTGGTGCCCGTCGTATAGAAGATAGCCGCCGTGGTCCTCTCGTCGAAATCCCGGAATGCAAACTCGGCCGGTGCCTGGTCGATCAGTGCCTCGTATTCCCCCGCGACCGGCAGGCTGATCTCCCTCAGCGCCTGACCATCTGCTATCACGATGATCTTGCGAAGGTAGCGCAATTCCGAGCGTATCTGCTCCACCAGGGGCAGGAAGTCGGCATGGACCAGGGCTAGATCGGCACCCGAGTCGTTCAGCGTATAGGCAATCTGCTTGGGAGAGATGCGCACGTTAACCGTGAAGAGCCTCGCGCCCATCATAGGGATGGCGAAATAGCTCTCCAGGTAGCGGTGGCTGTCCCAATCCATGACCGCAACGGTCGACCCTTGTACGACGCCCTGTGCATCCAGTGCGCAGGCAAGCCGCCCGACACGCTGGCGGAACTCGCTGAAGGTAAAGCGCCGCTCCCCGCAGTAATTGATCTCCTGGCTGCCATAGAGGCTGACCGAATTCAGAAGCAGTTGCCCAACAAGCAACGGATAGTCATAGGCGGATGGAGTTGCCGACGCATGGCGCGCGGACGGTTCAAATGCTTGCATAGGAAGTCTCCGTGTAGTGTTTGTGAGTAGCATGCTCCGCCAGCGATGCGACGTCCGTCCTTTGTGAACGTCGCGCGCCGGCCTGATGCGCTGGATTCTGCCCTAGTCCCACTCCGCATCCCCCCCCAAGGCAGGGGGGCGATGCCACGGGCGCCAGGGTAAGAATGCTGGCAAGCGGCTGTTGGGCTTGGTGTGCGTTGCGCACGTTTTTGCGTTTCTTGCAGTACGCAGCCACCAAGCCAGGGCCGCTATCAACAACAAGGAGACACTCGTGGAATGCATCAAGTGGTTTGACCGGGGCGGTCGTGCACTCATGGCCGCAGGCACCGTGGTCCTGTGCCTCGCTGGCCAGCAGGCCGGCGCCGAAACCTGGCCTGCCAAGCCGGTTCGCATCGTCACAGCTGCGCCCGCGGGCGGCACCGCCGACATGCTCGCCCGTAGCCTGGCTGACGGGCTGACCAGGCAACTTGGCCAACCCTTTATCGTCGACTCCAAGCCGGGTGGCTTCGGCGCCATTGCAGTGCAAGACATGCTGGCAGCGCCGCATGACGGCTATACGCTACTGGTCATCCAGGACGGTATTGCATCCGAAGCCCCTTTCCTGGCCAAGCAGCGGTTCGACCCCTTCAAGGACATCAAGCCGGTTGCGGAACTGGCGCGCGGCGGATTAGTGCTCGTCGGCAATCCCGCCTTGCCCGCCAAGACTCTTGGCGAACTGATCTCCTATGTCAAAGCCCATCCCGCCTCGGTCAACTATGCGTCCTACAGCACAGGCATGCTCGGGCATACCATGGGTCTGCAGTTGAATCAGCTTGCCGGCATCGACATGAGCCATGTGGGCTACAAGGGATCTCCGCCGGCGTTGCAGGATGTGATGGGAGGGCATGTCCCCCTGATGTTCGATGGGACAGCGACTTCGCTGCCGCTCATCAAGGCTGGCAAACTCCGCGCCTTCGCCGTCAGTTCGCCGAAGCGCCTTGCGACGCTCCCGCAGGTACCTACGTTCACCGAACTTGGCTACCCTGCGCTTAACCAGCTCGCATGGATCGGCGTCTGGGTAGCACCTGACGTGCCCGAAGCGATCCAGGACCGCTTGCGTGCGGCAACCCGCAAGGTGCTCGAATCGGCATCGGTACGGGATCGCATTGCCGAACTCGGCCTGGACGTTGGGGTTCCCAGGAGCCAGGCTGAACTGGGCGCCTCGCTGCGCACGGCGCACGATCGTCAGGGCGCACTGCTAAAGGCGATTGACTTCAAGCCTGACTAGCCACAGCCGCTCGTACACAATACCGCTAGCCAGGAACGCTTGCCCATGAACACGCCAAACACAAGCATGGATCTTGATGCCGAGCCTGACAATCGTGCTGTCATTCCCGCTACACGTCGCGCAGCAGGCCTAGCAGTTGCGCCCTGCGCACGATCTGCTTGCGCGTGCCGGCATCGAGCTTGGCGGACAGATTCTTCAGGTGCCATTTGACGGTCTCTTGCCCGATGCCCATGGCAAGCGCGATTTCCTTGTTGGCAAGGTGCCGGGCCAGCAGTTCCAGGACATTGCGCTCTTTCGGCGTCAGCACCATGCTGGGCGCCGCGCGCGGCCCGTCTGCGCCAGTCGCGGCGAGGGGACGTGCCGCCGGCGCCGGCGTGGCGGGATCAAGACGCCGGGCAGCTGTGGATTCAGTCTCGATATCGCGCGCCCAGTCCGCCAGCGCGGGATGGACGTCGCGTACGCCGCGCGTCACCCCGTATGCCTCCAGCAGGTTCATGGCTTCACGCAGCAAGGCAAGGCTCTTCTCCCCGCTGCGGTCCATGGCCAGCGCCCGCAGCGCCATGATCTCGATGCGCACGACCTCGCGCTTCATCGCCTCGGCCCCTGCCTCCGCCCGCGTCAGCTGCTGCTGCGCCGCGCGCCAGTCCTGCTCGGCAATGCACGTATAGGCATGCGCCAGATCCTGGAGCAGGACCAGGTTGCGCTGCCGGATCGGAGACTCGGGCGCGGCGTTGTCTGCAACGATCTCATCGATGCGCCGCCGCAGGGTCCGGCACGTCTCGGAGCGAAAACGCCCGCTATGCAGCCGCAACTGCTCTGTCAGGCTGGCCACGCACAGCCTGGGCAGGTTGCGGGCAATGCCAACCGCATACATGGTCTCGAGCAGGTCGAGAGCGCGATGCTCGACGCCCCTGGCGGCGGCGATGCGGGCCGCCGTGCGGTAAGCCAGCAGCACCGTGTCCGGCGTCCCGCCACGCTCCAGGACATCCAGGCGATTGGCCAGCAGCGCTGCCGCTTCGTCTATCTGGTCCCGCGCATAAGCGGCGGCGGCCAGCAAGCCGGCGATCATGCAGGAAAACGGGTGGCGCCGGCCCAACTCTTCGTCGGCGCGGGCCAGTGCCGGGCGCAGCGTGCGCTCCGCCAATAGCACCTGTCCCTCGAACAGGTACCCCAGCCCGATGATGTAATCGCGCCAGCGGATCACATAACGGTAGGCAAGACTGGCGTCGCCGCGCGGCGCGTTCTGTTCGTAACGGCGCGCCTTGGCATACTCCCCTGCCGTCAGCGCGCGCACGGCCAGGCGGTTGGCATGCGCCTGCTGCAGCCACGCATCGTTGACGGGTGGTGCCTCCCCCCAGCGATCAAACAGTGCCGCGACGCGGTCCGGCTCGTCCGCGTAGTAGGCCGCGGCGCTCAGGATCAGGTCGATCTCGTAGCGCATGGCATCGTCCGGCGTCGCATGGCGCAGGATTTGCCGCACTTGCGCCTCGGCCTGCTGGTGGCGCTCGCTCAGCGCCAGCGCCCATGCCGCCGCCAGGCGCAGGCGTGGATGCCGGTCCAGCTCGGGCTCGGGCAGCCATTCGAGCCATTCGAGCACGGCGGACAACTGGCCGCGCGTGGCGGCGTCATGCAGGCAGCGCTGCGCCAGCCCATAGGCAGTCTCGCGCTGGCCGCTGGCGAGCGCGTGGCGCGCGGCAGCCTCGGTCATGCCATGATCGGCAAGCCAGTGCATCGCACGATCGTGCATCCCGGCGAGTTCCTGAGCCGGGAGGTCCGCCAGCCGGGTGCGCAGCGCATCGCGTGCCATCGCATGCAGGCGGAACCACTCGCCATGCTGGTCCGAGACGACAAACAGCGGCGTGTCACGCATCAGACGCTGCAAGCGCTCCTGCGCATCCGGCAACCCCGTCACGGCGTGGCAAAGATCGGCATGCAGCAGCTCAACGATCGAGATGCGCGTCAGGAACCCGGTATCCGCATCGGAGAGCCTGGCGAGCAGCGCGGTAACGAAGTGTTCTCGCATGCCTCCGGTACTGCTGGCGAAGGCATCAATGGCGGCAACGGGATCAGGAGCATGGGTGATTGCCGCCAGCGCGAGTTGCAGGCCGAGCGGCCAGCCCTCGGTCACGTCATGCAACCTGGCGCAGGCGTCGGCCTCCACGCTAGTCTCAAAATGCCTGCCGATCAGCGCGATCGTCTCGTCCAGGCGGAAACGCAGCAAGCCGGTATCGACTTTCACGCACTGGCCATATGGGCCCAGCCGCTCCACGACCGTGTCGAAGCCGCCGCGGGCCGCCACCACGATGCGCAGGTTGGATGGCAAGTTGTTAAGCAGGTAGATCAGCGCATCGCGGCTGGCGTCCGGCAGCCGCTCGGCCTCATCCAGTATGAGAACGACATCCAGCGCAAGGTGGGCAACCTCGCCCAGCCATGCCGTGAACCCCTCCAACGGTCCATCGGTCGCCCTCTCTCCTTCCAGCAGCCGTCCGCCGAATGCAGCACGCCCGCAGCCTGAGCGAATCGCGCTCGTGAGGCTCATCAGCAACCGGCGGGGATCGTTGCCCTCATCCAGAGACACCCAGGCCACGGCGCTGCCGCGCATGATGTATTCGCGGTGCCACTGGATCAGCAGGGATGTCTTGCCGAAGCCGGCAGGCGCTTGCACGATCGTCACGGGCCGGTCAACGAACCGCTCGCTATCCGAACGCAGGCGCGACCGCGCTAGCAGGTGGCGCGGTGCGCGCGGTGGACTGGTCTTGAGCAGCAGTTCCGATGCTGTGATGCCAGTGCCACTGGTGGGATTTGTCATCAAGTAAGCCCGGCAGGCTATGCCGATCAAGTGGGTTGAGCGTATCCGGCGGGTCAGCCGAAGCGCACGGCCAATGCCGCGGATTATAGCCACGCCGGGTGCATTGCTGGTCGCTCTCAGGGATATCCCTGTGCCCTATCCCCCCCGCTGCTGGGGGGAGCCCCCCACCGGCGCGCTCCTACCATTCAATCCACAATCAGGACGATCAAACAAGGGACGCAATGCCTGCAGCCGACAACCCAATCGCTACGACGCCCGGCGTCCATGCACCAACGTCGCCCTAACCCGCCCTGCCCCGCTCTAACCCGAAACCGGCCCAGACCATGTTCCGCCATCTGTTCGTCCCTGTCGACCCCCGCGACCACGACGCCAAAGCAACGCTGCAAGCGATCGCACTGGCCCGCAGCCACGGTGCGCGCATCAGCTTCCGGCATGCGCAGGATAGCTGTACGCGCGGCCAGTCGCAGGTCCGCGAGGCGCTGGTCCGGGCAGATGCGGCGGCACGTGCGCAGGGCGTAGCGAGCACGTTCGCCAGTCTCGTTGCCGAACATCCGGCGCGGGCCTTGCTGGCCGCGGCGGACCAGGCCGGTTGCGACGCGATTGTCCTCGCCCATCGCACGGGGGATCTCGCCGAGCCGGCGTCACCTGCCAGGGACATACTGATGCAAGCCCGCATTCCGGTGCTATCGATCGGGGCTGCATGCACACCCGCGCCCATTGCAGCAATCGATTTGCTGCACAACGCGTACAGCCGCCTGGCCACGCTGCTGGACGCCTGGCTGCGCCTCGTCGAGGCGCCGCCGGTGGCGGGCGCGCCGATTGTCGCGGCTCCCATGCTGGCAGCCGTCGAATATGTGCACCAGACGATTCATCCGCTGCAACGGCGCAAGGAGGCCACGTTGTTTCGCCGCCTGAGCCAGCGCAGCGAAGCCCTGCGCGCAGAACTGGAAGAGCTGTCCCGCCAGCATTTGCGCCAAGAGAATCTGCTTGACGACCTTGCCGTGCAAGTGGAGCAAGCCGCTGCCAGCGCGTCCGCATTTACCGCGCTCGCCCGGGTGGTCGAGCAGTATGCCCGCCTGGTATGGGAGTACAGGGGCCGCGAAGAAGGCGTGGTATTGCCGGCGGCGCGCCACTACCTCACTCAGGCCGATTGGGATGCGCTGCATGTCGCGCTGACCCAGGCCGTCGATCACCGCGCCGGGATTCGCTCCGACGCCACGTTTGCACAGCTGCTGGCCGCGCTTGCCCCAGCCGCACCGCCGGATGCCTGAACGCATCCCGGCGGATCACCGCTAAACCGAATCAACCACATACTGAATATAACGAGGAGGAGTCAACATGCCACACGCCATTCGAATCCATGAAACCGGCGGCCCGGAAGTCTTGCAATGGGAAGAGGTCGCCGTGGGTGATCCGGGTCCCGGGCAGGTGCGCTTGCGCCATGAAGCCGTTGGCCTGAACTTTGCGGACACCTACTTTCGCTCGGGCTTGTACCCGATGCCACTGCCGGCCGGCATGGGCGTTGAAGCCGCCGGCGTGGTCGAGGCCGTCGGGGCCGGCGTCAGCCAGGTCGCGGTGGGCGATCGCGTCACCTATACGGGCTTTCTGAATACGCTCGGCGCGTACAGCACCGAACGCCTGATCCCGGCTGCGGCGCTGATCAAGCTGCCCGCCGGCATCGCCTGCGAGACAGCAGCCGCCATGACCATGCGCGGCCTGACTTGCGCCTACCTGATGCGCCGCATCTACGCTTTCAAGCCCAACGACACCATCCTGCTGCACGCCGCCGCCGGCGGGGTCGGCCTGATCGTCTCGCAATGGGCGAAGCTGCTCGGCCTCACCGTGATCGGCACCGTGTCGAGCGAGGCCAAGGCGGCCGTCGCCCGCGCCCACGGCTGCGACCACATCATCGACTACAGCCGTGAGGACGTGGCCAAGCGCGTGCGCGAACTGACCGACGGCGTCGGCGTCAACGTGGTCTTCGACAGCGTCGGCAAGGACACCTTCGAGGCTTCGCTGGATTCGCTCAAGCGCCGCGGCCTGATGGTCTGCGTGGGCACCGCCTCGGGCCCGATCCCGCCGTTCAACCCGCAATTGCTGGCAATGAAAGGGTCGCTCTACCTGACCCGCCCGGCACTGGCCGACTACATCGCCGATCCCGCCGAAAAGAAAGAACTGGCGGATGAACTGTTCGCCCATGTCGCGGCCGGCCGCATCCGGATTGAAATCAACCAGCGCTACGCCCTGCAGGACGCGGCACAAGCCCATCGGGACCTGGAGTCGCGCAAGACCACCGGATCCTCGATTTTCGCGGTCTAGGAGGGCATCATGCGTGTCGAACAATTGACTTGCGCCATCGGCGCCGAGTTGACCGGCGTCAAGCTGGCCGATGCCATCCACGATGGCGACCTGTTTGCGCAGATCCGGTCTGCGCTCATCCGGCACCGCGTGGTGTTCCTGCGCGGCCAGGACATGACGCGCGCCGAACACGTCGCCTTTGCGCGCCTCTTTGGCGAGCTGGAAGACCACCCGGTAGCCGGCAGCGACCCCGATCATCCCGGCCTGGTGCGGATCTACAAGAATCCGGATCAGCCGAACGATCGCTACGAGAACGCGTGGCACTCGGATGCCACCTGGCGCCCAGCCCCGCCCCTCGGCTGCGTACTGCGCTGCGTGGAGTGCCCACCGGTAGGCGGCGACACCATGTGGGCGAACATGGTCCTGGCCTATGAAAACCTGCCCGACCACATCAAGAGCCAGATCGCCGACCTGCGCGCGCGCCACAGCATCGAAGCCAGCTTCGGCGCCGCCATGCCGATCGAGAAGCGCCTTGCGCTGAAGGCCCAGTTCCCGGATGCCGAGCACCCGGTCGTGCGCACCCACCCGGAGACCGGCGAGAAGGTGCTGTTCGTGAATGGCTTCACCACGCACTTCGCCAACTTCCACACGCCGCAGCGTGTTCGCTACGGCCAGGACGGAAATCCGGGCGCTAGCCTGCTGCTCAACTACCTGATCAGCCAGGCCAATATCCCCGAGTACCAGGTGCGCTGGCGCTGGCAGCCCAATAGCGTGGCGATCTGGGACAACCGCTCGACCCAGCACTACGCCGTCATGGATTACCCGCCCTGCCATCGCAAGATGGAGCGCGCCGGAATTATTGGCAACACCACGTTTTAGGCAGTCAACAGGCTTAGCGCAATTGAATCTGCCCCAATCCGACAAGGAGTAACAAATGCAATTTCTCGACGATTCCCTGCATCCCGAAAACCAGGACAAAGTAGTCATCACCGTGGCGCCCTACGGCCCCGAGTGGATGCCGGCGGATTTCCCCGAAGACATTCCGGTGACCATGGAAGAACAGGTGCAGAAGGCCGTTGACTGCTACAACGCGGGGGCCACGGTGCTGCACCTGCACGTACGCGAACTCGATGGCAAGGGCTCCAAGCGCCTGTCCAAGTTCAATGAGCTGATCGCCGGCGTGCGCGCCGCGGTGCCCGACATGATCATCCAGGTCGGTGGCTCGATCTCGTTTGCGCCGGAAGACGACGGCCAGGCCGCCAAGTGGCTGTCGGACGATACGCGCCACATGCTGGCTGACCTTGACCCCAAGCCGGATCAAGTGACGGTAGCCATCAATACGACGCAAATGAACATCATGGAGCTGCTCTATCCGGAATACCTGGAGGGCACCTCGCTGGCCAACCCGGCTTTCCAGGCCGCCTACAGCGAAATGACCGTGCCGGCCGGCCCTGCCTGGGTCGAGGAGCACCTGAGGCGCCTGCAGGCCTCCGGCATCCAGCCGCATTTCCAGTTGACGGGCATCCATGCGCTCGAAACGCTTGAGCGCCTGGTGCGCAAGGGCGTATACACGGGACCGCTGAACCTGACCTGGATCGGTATCGGTGGCGGCTTCGACGGTCCGAATCCGTTCAATTTCATCAACTTCGTCCATCGCGCGCCGGATGGTTGCACGCTGACCGCCGAATCGCTGTTGAAGAACGTCCTGCCGTTCAACATGATGGCCATGGCGATGGGCCTGCACCCGCGCTGCGGCATCGAGGACACCATCATCGACCAGCATGGCAAGCGCATGACCTCGGTGCAGCAGATCGAGCAGTGCGTGCGCGTCGCCCGCGAACTCGGCCGCGAAGTGGCCAACGGCAAGGAAGCGCGCGAGATCTACAAGATCGGCGTGCAGTACAAGGATGCCGACGAAACCCTGGCAGTGCATGGCATGGCGCCCAACCGCAAACCGGGCCAGGTGAACCTGCCCTTGCGCGCAGCCTGACGCCAGCCTGGGCAAGCGGGTGGGCGAAGATGCCCGTCCGCTTGCCACAGACCGCAGAATCTGCGCCTCATTCGCGACACCATAGCGGCATCAGACCGCAGGAGACTTTCATGGGACAGTACCTTTCCGAGACCGCCCCCGCGGACACGGATCTCACCGCCAAGCCGGCACGCTCGCATGCCTACGCGTGGCTGGTATTCGCCCTTATCTTTGCGCTCCTGCTGTCCGACTACATGTCGCGGCAGGTGCTGAATGCCGTCTTTCCTCACCTGCGGCTCGAGTGGGGCCTGTCCGACGCCAAGCTCGGCTCCCTCAGCGGCATCGTCGCGCTGATGGTCGGGCTGTTCACGGTCCCGTTCTCGCTGGTGGCCGATCGCTGGGGCCGCGTCAAGAGCCTGGCCCTGATGGCGCTGCTCTGGAGCTGCGGCACGCTGGCATGCGCGCTCTCCGCCAGCTACGGGCATATGCTGGCCGCCCGCTTTTTCGTCGGCATTGGCGAGGCTGCCTATGGCAGCGTCGGGCTGGCCGTGATCCTGAGCATCTTCCCGCCGTCCATGCGTGCCACCCTGACCGGCGCCTTTACTTCCGGCGGCATGTTCGGCGCGGTGCTCGGCATGGGGCTGGGCGGCGTCGTGGCGGCGCGCTTCGGCTGGCGCACGGCGTTTATGGCCATGGCCGTATTCGGCCTGGTCGTCGTGCTGATCTACTGCGTGACCGTTACCGAAGGCAGGCTCGCGCGCCGTGCGGCGGGGGCACCGGCCACGCGCCGTGCCGCGGTGCCAGGCCATGCGCGTACGCCCTTGCTGGCGACATTGCGTGGGCTCTTCTGGGCACCATCGCTGGTATGCGCCTATGTCGGCAGCGGCCTGCAGTTGTTCATCGCTTACGCGATCATGGCCTGGATGCCAAGCTACCTGAACCGTTACTACGACATGCCAGCCGACAAGGCCGCTCTGCTCGCCGCGGGGCTGCTGATCGTCAGCGGCGTTGGCATGACCTTGTGCGGGATGCTGACGGACTGGGCAAGCCGCAAGGCACCGGGCCGCAAGCTAACGCTCGCGATCACCTTCTGCCTCGTATCGTGCGTGCTGCTGTTGGCGGGCTTCCGCCTGCCGCCGGGTAGCGCGCAGTTGCTGCTGATCGCTTGCGGCTTGCTGCTGGCAATGGGTACCTGGGGCCCGGCCGGCGCCATGGTGGCGAATCTCACCCGCCCCACGACCCACGCAACCGCGCTGGCGATGCTGACGCTGGCCAACAACCTCCTTGGTGCCGCGCCTGCGCCCTACCTGACGGGCGTGCTCGCCGACAGGATCGGCTTGCTGGGTGCCCTGCAGTGGATTCCGCTGATGTCCCTGGGCGCTGCGGCGGTGTTCTTCATTGCCCGGTCGCGCTACCTGCGGGACCTGCGGCTTGCCGAGTCGCGCAATGAAGCGGACAACGCCGGAACCTGAGCCCTCCGACAATTCCTTTATCCGTTGAGTAGACAAGATGCATCACATGGAAATGCCCCCGATCGTCATCGTTCCCGGACTGCGCGAGCACGTGCCGGAACACTGGCAGACCTTGCTGGCCGAGAAACTGCGCACCGCCGGGCGGCAGGTCTGCATCGTGCCCCCGCTGGAGCACGACAAACTTGACTGCGCCGTGCGCGTCGCGGCCCTGGAACGCACGCTGGCGAGCCTGCGGGAGCCGGCCTTGCTGGTGGCCCACAGTGCCGGCGTCATGATTACGGTGCACTGGGCGCGCCGTTCCGCGCGCCCGGTACGCGGCGCCTTGCTGGCCGCGCCGCCCGACTTCGATCATCCGCTGCCCGACGGCTATCCGGACCAGGATGCGCTGCGCCTGAACGGCTGGACGCCGGCACCGCGCACAACATTGCGCTTCCCGAGCATCGTAGCGGCCAGCCGCAACGATCCGCTCAGCCGCTTCGAGGAAGCCGCAGGCCTCGCCCGTGCATGGGGCAGCCAGCTGGTCGACCTGGGTAACGTAGGTCATCTCAACCCCGCCTCGGGATATGGCGAGTGGCCACGTGCCGAGTCGTTGCTTAGGGAGCTAGCCGAACTGTCCGGGCAGGAACCGCGCAAGGACTGACAGGCCAGCCCCCCCCCCGATCGCCAGCGTACGTCAAGCCGGATCTCTCGCTTAGTTTCGGCTCGTTCGGCATACAATCATTGTTGCCATTTCAATTTCCTCGGCACCGTCGGTTCGACTTCCTGCAGCCCATTGCCGTCCGGTCCCGGATCAGCGAGGTGAGCGCGCTCGGCATCGCCGCGGAACAGATGCGGCAGAACATCCAACGCTTCCTGATCATCGTGCAGGCAATCTCTGCTGAAAGCCGGCTCGATCAGCTCCCGCCTGTGCTCCTGCGGAAATTGCTCAACGCGGCCGGGGGAGACGCAGGCGTGCTGTACCTGGCGGATGGCGAAACGTTGAACGCCGCCGTGGCGTTTGATCGCAACGGCGCGGCGGCGGACCGCCCGTACAAGAAGGCGAAGACCCTGTCCGAGTCGGTGCGCATCATGTCGATGGCCACGGCGCAGCACCATCTTGATCCGGACTTGTTCGCTCTGTTCCTGACCTCTTGCGTCTATCGCCGCTATGCCGAGCGCTTCATGCGCCCGGAACAGATCGATGAGGTTGATATTGCGCTGTTTGTGGCTAATGGTGTACGGAACGGTCAAGCAGCGGCTTGAAAATCCTTGCAACTGCCTCTACTCACGCATGGCTGTGCCTATGCAAACTGAGATCTTTCAATGGAAACCAATCACTATGTCAGTTACACGATGCAAAGCCGGCGCATGCCATGTTTCTCCGATCCACTTCGATCTTGAGGCGGACCATTGACAAGACTTGCGCGCTCATTGCGGAGGCGGCCCAAAACGGCGCGAGGATTGTCGCCTTCCCGGAGGCCCACATCTGCGCCTTCCCGGTATGGTCCGGTGTTCGCGCGCAGGTCGAGAACCGCGATTTCTTTGTGCGCATAGCCTAGAGTGCCGTCACCATTGACCACCCCGCCACCGAGCGGATCCGGCGCGTCGCGCGTCAACAAGATATCGTAGTGTCGGTCGGCATCAACGAAGCGTCCAAGGTTGGCGTCGGCTGCATCCGGGACACCAAGCCGTTTCACGATGTCGTTGGCTACTACAACCGCTTCGCTGTATTCCGCCTGCAAGTGAATCGCACAGCTCTCGAGCCCGCTCCTTGATGGCGCCGCCGGCGGCGCCCCGCGCGGCCGACCTGCCGCTGGAAGACGTCGCCGGGTTCTGATGCCATGCCTGCACAGACGGGTGTCTTCATGCCGTCCGGCACGATGTGCAATCTCGTCGCCATCCTGGCGCATACCCGTCCGGGTGACGAAATGATCTGCGGCCATGAATCGCACATCTACGGCGTTGAGGCTGCCGGCGCAGCCGAAGCCGGGGCCAAGCTCAGCGGGCGGCGAGACGGCTTTGCACCTCGCGCGCGCCCAGCCTGGAGATATCCTCGTTGAGCTCCTCGAACACCACCTTCTGCACTTCCTTGTCAAGGTGCTCGCGCAGCATGCCTAGGAACTTCGGCGCGGCGGCGAGGCGGAGCTTGTCGTAGCGCTGCTCCACGCGCGCCTGTCCGAGATATTGGCTCAGCATGCGGGCAAACTCGACACGTTCTTTTTCGGCCTGATCGATCCGCGGCGCCATCGAATGCATCGGTTCGCCCTTGCCGGCAAAGCGTCCCTGCGCATCGTCGCGCAACTCGCCATCCTTGGCACGTCCCAGTGGATTGACGAAGCCCTTGATCTCCTCGAGATCCCGCTCCATCCCGTGCGCCTGGAAGATCCGGGCTCGGCTGCCATCTGCGGTAAGCGTCCAGATTGTCGTCATTTCTAACTCCTTTCGTCGCGGCAGTAGGGATGTAAAAAGGATAGGCCCGGACCGGGCGATAGTCCCGGCGGGCTTTGTAACGCTGGCCGCAACACGCTACCGTCACATTCAGGCCGGGATACAGGTACATGCTGAGGATCGTGTGCGCCGCATTTCCTAGCGCGCGGCCCTCTCTCCAGAGCGCGGAAAGCCAATGGCAAAAGCCGGGCGTGGCGCAAGACGGCACCTCGCTCCCGGACTGGACCGAGCGCGACAGGCTTCACGCGGCGCGGTGCCGCTGGCTGCTGACCGTGTTGTATCTCGGTGGCTTGCGGGCGGCCGAAGTCGCCAGTACCCGGATGTGCGCTTTTTTTTTGCCTGCGTGAGAGGGAAGGCGTGGGCGTGGTCGACGCCCCAGGGCGCGAGGCGACGGGCATACTGCTTCTGGCATCCAGCGTTACCTCGCCGCCGGTTCACGCCGGCATCACGGAGACTTCGACCGCATGGAGGCTGGCCGGTGACGCCCGCCCGGCGCGCCGAAATCCATGTACCCTGCGAGGGTGGCGCACGTCAGCCTCTGCGTGACGGCCGGTTGGCCGTTCCCGGCCGGCTCGCATGCCGGTCCTTGCACATGCCCCTTCCAGGAGATTGCGACATGGCCATCCAGCTCAACCACACCATCGTCTTTTCTCATGACAAGAAGGTGTCCGCCGACTTCTTCTGCGAGATCCTCGGACGTCCCGCGGCCGTGCCGTTCGGGCCGTTTCTTGCCGTAAGGCTGGACAACGATGTCACCCTGGACTTCATGGATGCGCAAGGCGATGTTGCCCTGCAGCACTATGCCTTCCTGATCAGCGACGTCGAATTCGAGCAAAGCCTCGCCCGAATCCGCGCGCGCAACCTGATGTACTGGTCGGACCCATACCGCCGCCGCCCCGGCGAGGTCAGCACGGACGATGGCTGCCGCAGAATCTATTTCGAGGATCCGAGCAAGCATTTTCTGGAAATCTTCACGAAGGGATAAGACGCATGCGCATCGAGAGGAGGAGCCGCGACGCCTGCCACGGGCTTCGGCATTCCGTGCCCGAGGCGATATGAGGTTCCGCAAGCGCTGCGGTGCATTGGCGGTCGCGGCCGCGACGTTCGGGACGACGTGCGCGGCGCAGGATTTCGATGACATCGAGCGGCCGCTATGGGAAGCCGGCCTTGGCGTCGGGGGCATCACGTTGCCGCACTAGCGCGGATCGCGACGAACGCGCCAACTTCATGTTTCCGGTGCCTTACTTCATCTACCGGGGCGAACATCTGCGCGCAAGACGTTCGACTCTCGCTTCGAGGGCGATGGTGCCGTCGAGGATCTGGTGTGGTTTCCCGCCTGGGCGTTGATCGAGAAACCGGGCCTGGCATAAAACCCCCTTAATAAATTGATTAACTAATGCGTTGATGTGCCGAATCGCGCTTGCCAGGTCGACGCCGGTATCAACGCGAGTGCAAACAACCATCTTCGGGTTAGAGATCGCGTGAATGTGATTGCACAGGACCAGGCGGTGCTCGTCGTTCGTTTCTTTAAGAACGGACAAGAACGCGGACCACTCGCTGTATCGGCACCTACTATCCGCAAACCAATGTCTGGTGCCATTGGAAAGCCGTTGCAGACGAATTTCGAGCGTTATAGCTTGCCGGCTCGCTGTGAGATATTCATGGTTGGCCCTCCCTTTCGCCGGGTTGGCTATGCACTTGCTTCAGCGGGATGGGCATGGGCATGGGCAAGGGCTGTCTCCTCTTGCGGCTGCGGCGAACTCGCCCGGTGGCGTCACGAAAGGCCGCCCGCGTCGCACGGGCCGGTCCATTTCTGCTGCCTTTACTTCCCCTTGCGCGCGGATAACCGGGCCAAGCAGGCCTGGCTGTCGGTGACGGGCGTGAGCGCTGCGGCATGGCCGGTAATGAAGCGCCTTCGTATCGGCGCCAGCACGAACTTGGCGGACAGGCCGGCGGCAATGGTGACCAGTGCCGCCACCGTGAACACCGCGTCCCAGCTGCCCCGCGCCGATAGTACCGAAGCCAGCGGCACCAGGATCGCCGCGGTGCCCTTTGCGGTATAGAGCGTGCCGGCATTGGCGGCCGCGAACTTGCTGCCGAAGGTGTCCGCGCACAGGGCCGGGAAAATCGAGAAGATCTCGCCCCAGAAGAGAAAGGTCAACGCCGCGAAGCCCATGAACCAGTAAGGGTTGTGGCCGAACGTCATCAGGCCCAGTAGCGCCAGGCCCTCGCCAATGAAGATGAAAAACATGGTGTTCTCGCGGCCAATGCGGTCGGAGATGAAACCGCACAGCGGGCGCGTGAAGCCATTGCAGAGGTTGTCGATCGACAGCGTCATGGTGAGCAGCGGCAGCGTGAAGCCCAGCATGGTCACTGGCATCGAGGCGAAGCCGAAGTCCTTGGCAATGGGCCCCAACTGCGCGGTGGCCATGATGCCGCCGGCCGCCACCGCGACGAATGACGCATAGATGATCCAGAACACCGGCGTCTTCACCATTTGCCCTGGCGTGAACTCGACCGGGTTGGTCAGCACAGCCTTGGCTGCGACTACACCCTTGGGCGGTCGCGGCTTCACCAGCAGCAGCGCCATCAGGAAGATGCACACGCCCTGCAGGATGCCGAAGGTGAGGAAGGCCTGCTCGTAGCCGGCGCGCTGGATCATATTGGCGATCGGAATCACCGTCAGCGCCGATCCCGCACCGAAGCCCGCCGCGGTAAGGCCGGCGGCGAGGCCCCGCTTGTCGGGAAACCATTTGAGCGCGTTGCCCACACAGGTGCCATAGACGCCCCCGGCGCCGATGCCGGCCACCACTGCGGCGAAGTACAACTGGGGCAGGCTGGTGGCATAGGCGTTGATCACCCAGGCTAGTCCGACGCAAAGCGCGCCGCCCGCCACCACGGGGCGCGGCCCTAGCTTGTCGACCAGCCAGCCCTCCAGCGGCACCAGCCAGGTCTCGGTCACGATGAAGATGGAAAAGGCGACCTGGATAGCGGATTCGCCCCAGTGATGCTTGGCATTCATGGGGGTGACAAACAGCGTCCAGCCGTACTGGAGGTTCGCCACCAGTCCCATGCAGACCACACCGATACAAAGCTGGAACCATCGGTTGTGCAGCCAGCCGCCGTGACTCACGGCAGGGCCTGCCGCGTTAAAGTGCGCCATGTGTAGTCTCCTGGATGGTGCGTTTGGCGCTCTATGGCACGGATAGCGGGGCTTCTCTTGCGGGGGGGAGCCCTTGGTCTATTGGGCGCGCCAGACATTGCGGCACGTGAATTGATGCTAGCCCATCTCGGTATCAGCAAAACATAAAGTTTTTTACCATTATCATTACTGATCATTTATATATTGCACAGGACGGCACGATGAGGAACGCCACGCTGCGTCAGCTGAAGGTTTTCGAGACAGTCGCGCGCCACCTGAGCTTCTCCCGGGCGGCGAAGAGTGTGGAGGGCCTGATAAAACATAAGCGATGATTTATGGTCTTTCTATATAACTTTAATTATCGTAATTCGTTCGGCACACCTATGCTGCGCTCAAGCCCACCTCTTCCGGAGAGCAAGGAATCCGATCACGAACCAGGTCCAGTCCGAAACGCACAACACCCTGCCGGCCGGCACCACGGCCTCGCGCAGCGATGACGAGGACCATTTGACCGCCTACAACGCGGCCTTCACCGAACTCGGCCTGCGCTTTCGCTGGGACGCCGGGATGTACCACTGGCTGTGCGGGATCGAATGCGAGAAGACGCGCGTCGCCCGCTAAACGAGGAATACCACGCCCATTTTCTGAAGGCCTACGACGCGGACTTCCTCAGCCAGCTAATCTTCGACAAGAAGAACGAGTACCTGCGGGCGAGGGGGCGGCAAGCCAACTGAGGCTGCGGTTTCACGTCGGTGAGAGGGGCGCTGACAGGCGCTTTTTTGCCGTACATTGGACTCTCGTCTGGGCGTTGGTTTCCCGCGTCGGCAATCGTGCGATACGTGCTGATAGATCAGGTCGCGAAGCTGTGGATTCTCACAACTTCGCGCGCATTCGGACCAGGCAGACGTGGCAGCGATGGCGCCAGCCGTCGTACCCGGCTCAGGCCTGGACTGTCTCCAGCTGCCTCAACAACGAATCCACACTGCCCTTCGCATCCCCAAACCACATCCGCGTGTTGTCCTTGTAGAACAGCGGATTGTCCACCCCCGCATATCCTGCAGCCATGCTGCGCTTGGACACCACCACTGTCTTCGCCTTCCATACCTCGAGGACCGGCATGCCGGCAATCGCGCTGCCCGGATCTTCCAGCGCGCCGGGGTTGACGATGTCGTTGGCACCCACCACCAGCACCACATCGGCCTTGTCGAAATCCTCGTTGATCTCATCCATCTCCAGCACGATGTCGTACGGTACCTTTGCCTCGGCCAGCAGCACGTTCATATGGCCGGGTAGGCGCCCCGCCACCGGATGGATGCCGAAGCGCACCTTGACGCCCTGCGCGCGCAGACGCCGCGTGATCTCGCTGATGGTGCCCTGCGCCTGCGCCACCGCCATGCCGTAGCCTGGCACGATGATCACATCGGCCGCGTCGCGCAGTAGCGCCCCGACCTCTTCACTTGACACTGGCACCACCTCGCCTTCCACGGCGGCGCCAGCCTGCGCCGGCGCGGTGCCGAAGCCGCCCAGGATCACCGAGAGGAATTTCCGGTTCATTGCCTTGCACATGATGTAGCTGAGAATGGCGCCGCTCGACCCCACCAGCGCGCCGGTGATGATCAGCAGATCATTGCCCAGCATGAAGCCGGTGGCCGCCGCGGCCCAACCCGAGTAGCTGTTGAGCATCGACACCACCACCGGCATGTCTGCGCCGCCGATGGCCATTACCAGGTGCGCTCCGGCCAGCAGCGCGATCGCCGTCATGGCGGTGAGCGGGACCAGGCCCTCCTGCGCCGACGGCGCCGCCAGAAAGGCGTAGCCCAACCACACGCAGGCGCCCAGGGCGGCGGCGTTCAGCAAGTGCCGGCCCGGCAGTAGCAGCGGCCTGCCGCCCAGCGTGCCCTGCAGCTTGAGAAAGGCAATGAGGGAGCCCGTGAAGGTTACCGCGCCGATCAGAATGCCCAGATAGGTCTCGATCTCGTGGATGCTCTTCTCCGCACCGGCCAGCGGCGCCGCGCCGAGATAGTTGGCATAGCCCACCAGCACCGCCGCCAGGCCGACGAAACTGTGCAGCACGGCCACCAGCTGCGGCATCTGCGTCATCTCGACGCGGCGTGCCAGCAGCGCGCCGGCCGCCGCGCCCACGGTCATCGCCGCCAGCACCACGCCGATGCCGTCGCGGCCCGACACCAGCACGGTGGTCACGATGGCGATCACCATGCCAGCGATGCCGAGCAGGTTGCCCCGGCGCGCCGTGGCCGGGTGGCTGAGCCCGCCCAGGCTCAGGATGAAAAGCGCACTGGCGCTCACGTAGGCGATCTCACTGATTCCCGATGGCATGGCCTTCTCCTCAATCGCGCCGGAACATCTTCAGCATCCGCTGGGTCACCAGGAAGCCCCCGGCGATGTTGATGGTGGCAATCAGCACCGCGATGCCCGCGATCACGCTGCTAACCGCCGAAGGACTGCCCAGTTGCACCAGCGCGCCGACCACGATAATGCCGCTGATGGCATTGGTCACGCTCATCAGCGGCGTATGCAGCGACGCAGTGACATTCCACACCACCTGGTAGCCGACGAAGATGGCGAGCACGAACACCGTGAAGTGCGCCAGGAAGGCCGGCGGCGACACCGCGCCGAGCGCCAGCAGCGCCACTGCCCCCAGCACCAGCAGCGCGACCTTCCAGCCGGTGCGTTTGCCGCTTTCCGTGGCCGCGGCCGCGGTGGGCGCCGGCGTTTCAGCCGGCGCAGCAGGAGCAATTTCCACCGTCTTCGGCGGCGGCCACGACATGCCGCCACGATGGAGCACGGTGGCGCCGCGGATCATGTCGTCGTCCATGTCGACCGCCAGTTCGCCATCCTTGCCTGGCGTCAGCTCCGCCAGCAGGTGGCGCAGATTGGTGGCATAAAGCTGGCTGGCCTGGGCGGCCATGCGGCTGGGCAGGTCGGTGTAGCCGATCACCGTCGCCCCCGCGCGCTGCACGATCTCGCCGGGCGCAGTCAGCTCGCAATTGCCGCCCTGCTCCGCCGCCATGTCGACGACTACGCTACCCTGGCGCATGCTCTCCACCATGGCCGCCGTGATCAGCCGTGGCGCGGGCTTGCCGGGGATCAGCGCGGTGGTGATGATGATGTCCACTTCGCATGCCTGCTCGGCGAACAGCTGCATCTCCGCCTCGATGAAGGCCGTGCTCATCTCCTTGGCGTAGCCGCCGCTGCCGCTGCCGTCTTCTTCCACTTCCACCGAGAGGAACTCGGCGCCCAGGCTTTCGATCTGCTGCCGCACTACCGGGCGCGTATCGAAGGCGCGCACGACCGCGCCCAGGCTACGCGCGGCGCCGATCGCAGCCAGCCCGGCCACGCCGGCGCCGATCACCAGAACCCGCGCCGGCGGGATCTTGCCGGCGGCGGTGATCTGCCCGGCAAATGGCCGGCCAAAGGCATGAGCGGCCTCGATCACCGCGCGATAACCCGCCATATTGGCCATCGAACTGAGCGCATCGAGCTTCTGCGCGCGCGAGATGCGCGGCACGCAATCCATCGCCAGCACGGTGGCGCAGCGCTGCGACAGGCGTTGCAGCAGCGCGGCCTGCTGCGCCGGCCAGATGAAGCCGATCAGGGTCGCACCCTTCTTGAGCAGGGCCGCCTCTTCCACCCCGAGCGTGGGGTGGGCCTGTGGCGGCCGCACCTTGATTACGACGTCGACCGTGGCCCACAGGCTGGCGGCATCGACGATGTCAGCACCAGCCGCACGATAGGCCTGGTCGGGGCACGCCGCCTGTGCACCGGCGCCGCTCTCGACCACCACCCTATAGCCGAGCTTGATCAGCTCCCTGACCGAATCGGGCGTCGCGGCGACCCGCCGCTCCCCGGCGTGTACTTCGAGGGGCACACCGATTGTCATTGCCATCTTGTTCACCGTTCCCTGGATGTGCGCGGCCTGCCGGGGCTTGAGACCCTGCCGCGCCGGCTGCCTAGCCGCGCAAATGGTTCACCAGCGCGCCGATCCCTTCGATCGCCACCTCCACCACCGCGCCGTCCTTCATCGAGCCGACGCCGAGCGAGGTACCGCAGGCGATCACGTCGCCGGGCATCAGCGAGAGGTCCTGCGAGATCCGACTGACCTGCTCCTGCGGGGAAAAGATCATGTCGGCGAGCGGGTAGTTCTGCCGCTCCACGCCATCGAGCCGCGTCACCACGCTGGCCGAGCGCCAGTCGAAATCGGCGACGATGACGGGCCCCAGGCAGCCGAAGGTATCGAAGCCCTTGGCGCGGCACCATTGCGGGAAGCTGGGGTCCGCCGCGATCAGGTCGGCCGCCGTCACATCGTTGACGATGGTGTAGCCGAAGATATGGTCGGCAGCCTCGGCCGGCGAGACATTGCAGCACTTGCTGCCGATCACGATGCCCAGTTCGCCTTCATAGACGATCTTGCCGGCATAGCTTTTGGGCCGCACGATCGCATCGCCGGGCCCCGCCACCGAGCTGGCGGGCTTGATCAGGAACAGCGGATGTAGCGGCACGGGCTTTTCCAGCTTTTTGGCCAGCGCATGAAAATTGTTCCACAGCGCTACCAGCTTGCCTGGCTCGCAGGGGCTGAGCGGCGTCACCTCGCCCAAGTCCAGCACGATGCCGGTTGGGACCGGCTCACCGAACATGTCTCCGCCGTATTCGGTGACGCGATCGTTCTCCAGCACGCCGAAGCCGATATTGCCATCGGCGAGCCGAAAGCGTATCCACGATTTCATCGCAATGTCTCCTTCACGATTATGGGGTGCGCTCGGGCCGTGCCGAGAGGGTGCGGGCCGTCGCATCTTGTCCCGCATGCTAAACACGCGGTTGATCACCGTTTAGTGCGCGGTCAAATGGCACCGGCGGCGCGCAATTGAGCAATCTGATCCGGGGTATAGCCAAGTTCGGCCATCACTTCGTCGGTGTGTTCGCCCAACAGCGGCGAGCGCGTAACGTCGGTCGGGCTGTCGGACAGCTTGATCGGGTTGCCGACCGTCAGGTACTTGCCGCGGGTCGGGTGGTCGACCTCGACGACGGTGCCGGTCTTGCGCAGTGACGGCTCCGCGGCGATCTCCGTCATCGACAGGATCGGGCCGCACGGGATGTCGTACTTGTTCAGGATCTCCATCGCCTGGAATTTGGTCTTCGACATCGTCCAGCGCTCGATCTCGGCGAAGATCTCTTGCAGCTTCGGCAAGCGCGCGGCCGGCGTCTTGTACTCGGGGTCGTCGACCCACGCCTCGCGGCCTATCACCTTGCAGATCGCGCCCCATACCGGCGCCTGCGTGATGAAATAGATGTACGCGTTGGGATCCGTCTCCCAGCCCTTGCACTTGAGGATCCAGCCTGGCTGGCCGCCGCCCGATGCGTTGCCGGCACGCGGCACCACATCACCGAAGGTGCCGTTCGGATACTGCGGATACTCCTTCATTACGCCGGTGCGCTCGAGCCGCTGCTGGTCGCGCAGCTTCACGCGGCACAGGTTCAGCACGCCGTCCTGCATGGCGGCAAGCACCTTTTGGCCACGGCCGGTGGTCTTGCGCTGGTACAGCGCGGTGACGATGCCGAGCGCGAGATGCAGACCGGTGCCGCTGTCGCCGATTTGCGCGCCCGAGACCATCGGCGGGCCGTCGTCGAAGCCGGTGGTCGACGCGGCGCCGCCTGCGCACTGCGCGACATTCTCGTAGACCTTGCAATCCTCATAGGGGCCCGGGCCGAAGCCCTTGACCGACGCGACGATCATCGCCGGGTTCAGTTCCTGGATGCGCTCCCAGGTGAAGCCCATCCGATCCAGCGCGCCAGGCGCGAAGTTCTCGACCAGCACGTCGCACCCCTTCACGAGCGCCTCGAGCACCTTTTTGCCTTCCGGATGCTTGGTGTCGATCGTGACCGAGCGCTTGTTGTGGTTGAGCATCGTGAAGTAAAGACTGTCGACATCCGGGATGTCGCGCAATTGCTCACGCGTAACGTCCCCCACGCCCGCCCGTTCGACCTTGATCACATCCGCTCCGAACCACGCCAGCAACTGCGTACAGGTCGGCCCGGATTGCACATGCGTGAAATCAAGGATGCGAACACCATCCAATGCTTTGCCCACTTCAGTCTCCCGGCTTAACTTATATATCGTCTGCTGGTTCGCGCCCGGCCCATACGCGCGCGAGTCATGCGCTGGAGGTGGCCTCCAGTTCCGCCGGGCGTTTGAAAAACTGCTGTTCAAGCGATGAACCGACTCAGTACAGCGCTCGGACGGGCCGCCGTACCTGGCAGCGCCGAAGCCGAAGCTCCGGATCCGCGGTTGCCGTCTTCAAACAGCCTGGAGGTCGCGCAAGCGCTCGATTTGCGCCTTGCTATAACCGAGGCTGGCCAGCACATCCTCGGTGTGCTCGCCCAGCAACGGCGAAGCGGTGATCTCTGGCTTCAGGTCGGAGAATTTGATCGGGCTGCCTACCGTGAGATAGGTGCCGCGCTCCTTGTGGGGGACTTCCGTGATGCTGCCGCTCGCGCGCAACGACGGGTCGTTAGCGAGTTCTTTCATGGTCAGCACCGGCGCGCACGGAATATCGAACTTGCGCAGAATATCCACCGCTTCGAACTTGGTCTTGTCGGCCAGCCAGTCTTCGATGGTCTTGAAAATCTCGAAGATGTGCGGCTGGCGCGCCTGGGCCGTGCTGTAGGCCGGGTCCTCGATCCATTCGGGCTTGCCCAGCGCCTTGCAAATCGGCGCCCATGCGTGACCCTGGATGGTGAAGTAGATGTACGCGTTCGGATCGGTTTCCCAGCCCTTGCACTTCAGCACCCAGCCCGGCTGGCCGCCGCCGCCGGCATTGCCGCCACGCGGCACCACATCGCTGAATGTGCCATGCGGATATTGCGGATACTCCTCCAGGTAGCCCAGCCGGTCCAGGCGCTGCTGGTCGCGCAATTTGACGCGGCACAGGTTCAGCACACTGTCCTGCATCGACACCGCCACCTTCTGGCCGTTGCCGGTTTTATCGCGCCCGATCAGGGCGGTCAGGATGCCGATCGCCAGGTGCATGCCGGTATTGCTGTCGCCCAGCGCCGCGGCGCTGATGGTCGGCGGGCCGTCCCAGAAGCCGGTGGTGGAAGCCGCGCCGCCGGCGCACTGCGCGACATTCTCATAGACCTTCAAATCGTCGTAGTGGTGCCCGTCGCTGAAGCCCTTGACCGAAGCCACGATCAGCTTCGGGTTGAGTTCCTTGAGGCGCTCCCAGGAGAAACCCATCCGGTCGAGCGCGCCCGGGCCGAAGTTCTCCACCAGCACGTCGGATTCCCGCACCAGCTTTTCCAGCACTTCCTTGCCTTCGGGTTTCTTGGTGTCCAGGGTCAGCGACTTCTTATTGCTGTTGAGCATCGTGAAATACAGCGCGTCGACATCCGGGATGTCACGCAACTGGCTGCGCGTCACATCGCCCGAACCGGGACGTTCGACCTTGATCACGTCGGCGCCGAACCAGGCCAGCAGTTGCGTGCAAGCGGGACCGGCTTGCACGTGCGTAAAGTCGATGATTCTGATCCCTTCGAGTGGCATGCTCATGATCGGTGACTCCTGAATAGCTATCGTTGGTTATGCGCTGATGCAGAAATGTTCGCTGCGCCCCGTTCCGGGCACCACGCCTTACTTGTACATGGTCTGTGCCATCGTCCCCGGCGCGTAGACCGAGGGATCGACCCAGATGTTGATGACCGCGCTCTTGCGCGTCTTTTGCACCGACTCGCGGGCGCGCTGCAGTGCGCCGGCGATCTTCGCCGGGTCGCGGACTTCCTCGCCATAGCCGCCAAGCATCTCGGCGAACTTGCCGAACGGCACGTCGCTGAGCAGGTTGCCGACGTTGCCGCGTTCGTCACCGTACTTGGCAAGCTGGCCGTAGCGAATCTGGTTCATTGCCGAGTTGTTGCCGATGACCGCGATGTACGGGACGTTGAAACGGTTGGCGGACTCCATGTCAAACGCCGTCATGCTGAAAGCGCCGTCGCCGTAGTAGCACAACACTTCCTTTTCGGGATTGGCGAGCCCGGCCGCGATCGCAAAACCGGTACCGACGCCGAGCGAACCCAGCGCTCCCGGGTCCATCCATTGGCCCGGACGACGCGGTCGCACTGCCTGCGCCGAGATCGTCACCACGTCGCCGCCGTCGCCGATATAGATGGTGTCGTCGGCGAGGAATTCGTTGATCTCATAAGCGACCCGGTACGGGTGAATTGGCGTGCTGTCGGACTTGAACAGTGGCATCAGCTTGGCCGTTGCCACTTCTTCGGCTGTGGCCAGATCGCGCATCCAGGCCTGGCGAACCTGGCGCTTGTCGTGCTTGATGCGGCCGCTGGCGGCCTGCAGCACCGCGCCCAGGATCGCGCCCGGATCGCCGACCAGGCCCAGGTCGATGTCGCGGTTCTTGCCGACCGTGCGGTAATCCATATCGATCTGCACCAGCTTGAGATCCTTGCTGATGCGTTTGCCATAGCCCATCCGGAAGTCGAAGGGCGTGCCGACGATAATGATCAGGTCGGCTTTGGCGAATGCTTGCGAACGGGTGCGATCGAAGTGATGCGGGTCGCCCGGCGGCAGCAGGCCGCGGCTGGCGCCGTTGAAGTAGCCGGGGATGTCGAGCCCGCGCAGCAGCGCGACCGCTTCCTCATGGCCGCGCGCGGTCCAGACCTGCTGGCCGTACAGGATGGCCGGCCGCTCCGAATTGACCAGCATGTCGGCCAGGCGCTCGATGTCCCGCGGGTCGCCGATCGACCTGGTGGAAGCACGATAGTGGCCCGGGCGCGGAATCACCGCCCGCGCGAGGTCGACTTCGCGGTCGAGCACGTCGCGCGGGATCTCCAGGTAGGCCGGGCCGGGCGCGCCATTGAAACATTCGCGCGCGGCCATCGAAATCATGTCGGCCACCCGCTCCGTGCTCGGAATGGTGGCCGCGAACTTGGTGATGGGCGACATCATGTCGACGTGCGGCAGGTCCTGCAGCGAGCCCATTTTGTGCTGGGACAAAGCGCCCTGCCCGCCAATATGGATGATCGGGCTTTCCGAACGGAAGGCGGTGGCCACCCCGGTGACGGCATTGGTGCAGCCGGGGCCGGCCGTGGTCACCACGCAGCCGAGCTTGCCGGTCTGGCGTGCATAGCCGTCGGCCGCATGCGCGGCGATCTGCTCGTGGCGCACGTCGATGATGCGGATGCCTTCGTCCACGCAGCCATCATAGATATCGATGATGTGGCCGCCGCACAGGGTGAAGATGGTGTCCACCCCCTCGTTCTTGAGCGCGCGCGCCACCAGGTGGCCGCCGGAAACGACGCCGGCATCGCGCGTCTTCTGCTTGAGAGTGTCTTCGGCCGTGGTGGTCTCGGGCCCCGTGGATACGACTGCAGACATGTTTTGGTCTCCTCGTTGACTTTTGCGACTGGGGTGAACCAGCGTTACTGGTATCTCGATGCCCTTTCGCCCTTTGTTCGCCTACTGGCAATTGCTGCCGGTCTCGTGGCTTCGATCATCTGCTGACCGCCTTGTTGACATACAGTATGTGATATATCAAAAGGCCACAAGAAAAATTTGCATCTTTGATCTAAAAATTCACGATGCGGTGCAGCAGATAGCTGTTTTGTGCCGTTAACTGAGCGAAATCACTGAATTTGACCGATTCATTCCAGTTCCGCACAAGATTTCAGGTAACCAAAGAAGCGTTTTTAAAATCACTTTATCCGCTTTATATATATTACATACAACATTTCACAAATCGTCCGGGTTATCCGGTTTCGCGGCTCGGCTGCGCCCGGCAGCACCAAAAGCGAGGAGACTGTGAACATTCACGGATCAGGACAAGGGGACCTGCGGACCTGCACCTGCACCTGCATCGGCGGCGATCCGGTCAGTGGCACGAATTTCATCGATCGCCTGAAGGTGTTCCAGGCCGACCACGGCACCAAGGGGCATCTTCATGCTCGGCAAGATCGGCGACTCGGCCGAGGAAGATGCGGCCCGGTCCCTGAACGACGCCCGCGCGAGCGGCAAGAAAGCCATCGCTAAGTAAGCAGAAGCGGCGGACAGGTCTGCCGCTTCTGCTTCAGCCCGCCCAGCTCATTACAGGAAATCGGCGTGCTTCTCGACGTATTCCGCCAGGTTGAGCGAGTGCTGCCGTACCAGTTTCTCGGCCAGCTCGGTATCGCGCTTTTCCAGCGCCTCGATGATGCGCAGGTGGTCCATGATCGAGCGCACTCCGCGTTCGCTCTGCGAGAGGGTCATCTTCCGGATCGCGCGCACGTGGATGAAGATGTTCTTGATCGCGTCCATGATGGCTTGGGACTTCGACAACTGCACGATCGCCTGATGGAAGACTATATTGGCGTCCGAGTATTCCTCGATATGCTCGGCCGGGGTGGCATCGCGGAAACGGTCGAACATATGCCGAAGCCAGGCGATCTCGTCGTCGGTGGCGCGCAGCGTGGCCAGGCGGGCCGCCATGCTCTCGAGCGCCGCCCACACCTGGATCATCTCGATGATTTCGCGCTTGGTCTTGCGCACAATGTAGATGCCGCGCCGCGGCACGGTACGCAGGAAGCCCGCCTGCTCCAGCAGCGTCATGGCTTCTCGAATCGGCGTGCGGCTCACGCCCAGTGCCTCGCTGAGGACCCGTTCGTCGAGCCGGATCTCCTCGTGTGACTGGTAGATGTCGGCGTCGGCAATGGCCTGCCGCAGCATCGCGTAGGCCCGGTCACGCAAGCTAGCCCCGGCATTGATGGGCTGCAGCGACAGGGTCAGGGCAGCGGGTTGAACCTCGATTTGGCTTTGCGCAGACATGAATGAACTTGTTTCGGACCGGGGCCGTGGCAATCGGAATGACTGCCCCCGACGAGCCCGCACAACTTACCCAAGAACAACGCCTCATCAGCGCAAAGCACAGCGCAATCCGCCTTTGTCATGAATCACGAAGTCGGGGCATGGGCGAGTTTCAACATGGGAATATCACAACGACTGCAATGTCGGCCCGACGACGCGGCCCTCCGTGCCGTCGGGGTGATGTCGCGGCAGCCACCGCGCCGCATGAGTCACTCACTCGCGGCCGGCACAACGGCATCCGGCAGCTCGCTTGGCTCCCGCTTGCTAGGCCGCCTGCGCCATCCGCTCGCGCTGCTTGATCAGGGCAAGCACCGCGTCGATCATCGGCGTGCGCTGCCCGACCAGATGGCCCATTTCCTGCACCACCGTCAGGAGCGGATCGATCTCCATGGCCCGCCCCCCTTCCAGGTCCTGCAGCATCGAGGTCTTGTGTGCCCCTACAGCCCCTGCGCCGTCGATACGCCGCTCCACGTCGACACGGAAGTGCACGCCAAAGCGTTCTGCAATCTGCTTGGCTTCCAGCATCATCTCGCGCGAAAGCGCTCGCGTGCCGGGGTCCGAGGTAATCACATCCAGGGTCGCATGGGTGAGCGCGCTGATCGGGTTGAAGCACAGATTGCCCCAAAGCTTGAGCCAGATCTCGTCGCGGATACTGTCTCGGATGGGTGCATCGAGGTCGGCGGCCACCATCATCTCGCTCAGGCGCCGCACCCGCTCGGACTTCGAGCCGTCCGGCTCCCCGAGCGGGAATTTCTTGCCGTAGACGTGGCGGATGACGCCGGGCGCGACGATTTCCGCAGCCGGATAGAGCACGCAGCCGATCGCCCGCTCCGGCCCCAGGCCCCGCCACTGGCGGCCACCCGGGTCAACGCTTTGCAGCGTGGTGCTGGCGTACTGGCCCCCGTGTTGATAGAAGTACCAGTAGGGAATGCCGTTGACGCCAGTTACCACCGCCGTATCCGGCCCCAGCAGAGGCTGCATCAGATCCACCACCCCCGGCACCGAATGTGCCTTCAGCGTGATGAAGACGTAATCCTGTGGCCCCAGTTCGCCTGGATCGCTGGTGCAGTTGACCTTCGCCACTCGCTGCTCACCGTCGATCTGCAGCGTGACACCGTTGGCCTGCATGGCCGCCAGGTGTGGACCCCGCGCCACGAAGCTCACCTCGGCCCCCGCGCGCGCCAGTTGTGCGCCGATATACCCGCCGATGGCGCCGGCACCATAGATGCACACTTTCATATTGCTGTCTCCCGCTGGTTCGTATTGATATATCACATACTATATTTCATCGCGGGAGGCCACAACCACAATCTGAGGCGGCCGTCGTGCCATCGGCACCTCATGCGGGGCAAGGGCACGGTGAATGTACCAACGGCAGCTACAGGAGAGGGCCGTCGAGCTTGCTGTATGAATCTTGCTGTGTCGCCGGCGTGGCGCGTCGCCGCCTCGAGAGCATATTCAGGCCCTCGGCCTGGGCCGCGACTTGGTGTGGCATCCCGGTGTCGGCACAGAACCACCGCTCGGCGCCCATCTGTCACCCCGCGGCATGGCTACAGCCACCAAGGCATTTATTTTGGCGACAGCAATGTGGTGCATTACGCTGGACTCGCCGGATCGTCGCAATGCTGTTTGGCGAACCAAAAATAATGCCTGGCGCGGAGGGCTCTGCTGCAAATTACGGGCTCGTGCGAAGAACGGCGTCTTCACCGTTACATCGTCGTGCTGAAAGGACGGCCTCCCTAACAGCAGGCGCAGTGGAATCTTTGAGGCGCAACTCTGTGAAGTTGAATTGACCTTTGCGAATGCGATGCATCAACTCGATGCCGGAGATCGTAACGGCTGCATTCCTGAAGCGTTTGCAACCGAGCATCGCATTGACCCTGGACTTGATGTTGCGATGATCCTGCTCGATCAAGTTGTTCAAGCACTTCGATGATCGCAACATCGTGTCCTCGGGCAGCAACGTCACGCGCGATGAGACGCCGCTTAACCGTCCAGTGTGATGGTTTTCGGAGCGAGCCCTTGACTCTTGATCGCCTTCGCGACGAAGGCCTTTTTCAAGACTATCTTTCGATCCACCTGATCGGCCTGTATCGAAGATAAAGCGGCCAGGTCATGCCCCGAGGACGCATTCAGATGGCCATGGTCACAAGCAGCAAGGCGAGATTGAAATTCTGAATGATCGCACGCTGTTCATCCTTGTCGAATCCGGCCGGCAGGGAGAACGAGAGCACTATTCTGTGTGTGCGCTGGTACTGTCGCCATAAGCAGTGGTACCGCGATGTGGTCAAAATGATGGCCGAGCTCGGACCGGGGTGCACGGCAAGCCGCCGATCTTGATGCGGAAATCGATAAGGCGTCTAATTGCTCAGAAGCAGGCCGAGGAAGTCGAGAGGCTATATGCGCTGTGCAAATTGCGGGTTCGAGAGTGCCATGAGAGCCAGATTCTGCGAGGCGTGCGGGACCAAGCTTGCACGGATCTGCCCGAATTGTGGCTACGAACTGAGTCCCACCGCCAAGTTCTGCAGCGAATGCGGCTCGCCCCTGAACGAGTCATCCCAAACGTCGTCCGCCCTCCCCCATCCCGCCGTTCCCGCGCCCATTCACTACACCCCTGCCTACTTGGCCGAGCGCATCCTGGCCGAGCAGGCGGCCCTGGAAGCCAGGGGCGCAACGGCCGGCGAGCGCAAGACCATCACGGCCCTGTTCGCCGACATGGCCGGCTCCACGGCGTTGATCCACGACCTGGACCCGGAAGAGGCCCGCCGCCTGATCGACCCCGTCATCGCCCTGATGATGGAGGCCGTGCACCACTATGAGGGCTACGTGGCCAAGTCCCTGGGCGACGGGATACTGGCCTTGTTCGGTGCCCCCATTGCCCACGAGGACCATCCCCAGCGGGCGTTGTATGCGGCGCTGCGCATGCAGGACGCGATGCGCCGCCACGGTGGCCGGATCCGTCTGGAGCAAGGCATACCGCTTCAGATCCGGGTAGGAATCCACACCGGAGAGGTGGTGGTGCGCTCGATCCGCAAGGACGACCTGCGCACGGACTACGACCCGGTGGGGCACACGATCCACATCGCCTCCCGGATGGAATCGATGGCCACGCCCGGCTCCGTCCTCATGAGCGAATCCACCCATAAGCTGGCCGAGGGGTATTTCGAGTTCAAGGCCCTGGGGGCCACCCAGGTCAAGGGAATTCCCGCGCCGCTCGCCGTCTATGAGCTCCTCGGCCTCGGGGCGTCGCGCACGCGCTTGCAAGTGGCAGAGCGCCGCGGCTTGGCACGGTTTGTGGGCCGGGAGGCCGAACTAGAGCAATTGCGCGGGGCGTTGGAACAAGCCAAGGCGGGGCACGGGCAAATCGTCGGGGTGGTGGGCGACGCCGGGGTCGGGAAGTCGCGGCTCTTCCATGAGTTCAAGGCGCACTCACAGCGAGGCTGTCTGGTGCTGGAGACCTTCTCGGTTTCGCACGGCAAAGCCTTTGCCTATTTGCCGTTGATCGAGCTCTTGAAGAACTATTTTCAGATCACCGCCCAGGACGATGAGCGAGGGTGCCGCGAGAAAATCACCGGCCAGGTGCTGACCCTGGAGCGCAGTCTGGAAGACTTGTTGCCCTACCTGCTCTATCTGCTGGGGATCAGCGCGCCGAGTTCGGCATTGCCGCACATGGACCCCCAGATCCGGCGCCAACGCACTTTCGAGGCAATCAAGCGACTGCTGGTGCGCGAGAGCCTCAAGCAGCCCGTCGAACTCCTGTTCGAGGACCTGCAATGGCTCGACAGCGAGACCGAGGCTTTCCTCGCGTTTCTCATCGACCGCGTGGCGAGCGGGCGGATTCTCCTCCTAGTGAACTACCGGCCCGAATATCAGCCTGGCTGGGGCCACCGAAACGACTACACCCAACTGCGGCTGGATCCCTTGGGCCAGGTCGAAGCCCAAGGATTACTCACTGCTCTGCTGGGCAATGATCCCGGACTCATGTCCCTCAAACTGCTCATCCTCAAGAAGACGGAGGGCAACCCCTTTTTCATGGAGGAGGTGGTTCAAACCCTGGCCGAGGAGAAAGCACTGCTCGGCGAGCCCGGACATTACCGGATCGAGAAGACCCCGCCTGCGCTGCATATCCCGACCACCGTACACGGCGTACTTGCCGCCCGCATGGATCGGCTCCCCATCGCGCAGAAGGAGCTGCTGCAGAGCCTTGCCGTGATCGGCAAGGAGTTTCCTTTGGGCCTGATCCAGCAGGTCGTCGCGCAGCCTGAGGACGACCTGCGCCGTCTTCTGTCCGGCCTGCAGGCCGCAGAGTTCATTTACGAGCGGCCAGCATTCCCGGAGGTGGAATATACATTCAAGCATGCCCTCACCCAAGAAGTCGCCGGCAACTCCCTGCTCACGGAACAACGCAGCGTGCTGCATGAACGCACGGCGCAGGCCATCGAGGCGCTCTTCCACACTAGGCTGAAGGACCACTGCGGCGAGCTGGCACACCACTACAGCCTCAGCGGCAACATCCCGAAAGCGGTGGAGTACCTGCGCTGTGCGGGGCAACAGGCCCTCCAGCGCTCCGCCAATCTCGAAGCGATCCGGCACCTCGGCGCGGCCCTGGAGCTGCTCAAGCACCTGCCCGACACACCAGAACGCGCTGGCCAGGAACTCACATTGCAGCTTACCCTCGGTCCGGCCTGGATGGCCGCCAGAGGTTATGCCGCCCCGGAGGTGGAGGTGACCTATACCCGCGCGCTGGCATTGTGCGAGCAGGTTGGGGAGACGCCGCAGCGCTTCTCAGTGCTGTTGGGACTGCGGATGTTTTATCAATTGCGTGCGCAGTACGAAACGGCACATGAGCTGGGTGAGCGGCTGCTCAGCTTGGCTCAGGACGCGCAAGACCCGGAGTTCCTCGTGGAGGCTCATAATTTATTGGGGACGACGTTGTTCTTTCTGGGCGAGTTCAGAGTCGCCCGTGCCCACCTGGAGCAGGTGCTGGCCCTCTATGATCGGGAGCAGCATCACGCCCATGCTTATCTGTATGGGCTGGACCCGGGCATACGTGGGCTTACGTTTTTGGCCTGGATCCTGTGGTATCTGGGCTATTCGGATCAGGCCCGCAAGCGAAGCCAGGAGGCGCTTACCCTGGCCCAGGAGGTGTCTCACCCCCATAGCCTGGCGCACGCCCTGGTGTTTGCCGCCGAGCTCCATCAGCTTCGACGGGAGGCGCAACTAACCCAAGCATGCGCCGAGGCCGTTATCACGCTCTCGACCGAGCAAGGGTTTCCGTTCTGGTTGGCTTGGGGAACCATCCTTCGGGGCTGGGCGCTGGCCGAGCAGGGAAGCAGCGAGGAGGGAATCGCCCAGATACGCCAAGGCCTGACCGCCTACGAGGCCACGGGGGCTGAGCGGGCACGGTCGTATTTTCTGGCGCTGCTGGCCGAATCCTATGGGAACGCGGGGCAAGCCAAGGCGGGACTGATCGTGCTGGCCGAGGCGCTGGCGATGGTGGACAAAACAGGAGAACGTTGCTACGAAGCGGAGTTGCATCGGCTCAAGGGAGAACTGCTGCTCCATCCGTCGAGCGTCCAGACCCACGCATCCACGGGCCACGAAGACGCTGAAGCGTGTTTTCACAAGGCGATCGCGGTAGCCCGCCACCAGGGCGCCAAGTCGCTGGAGCTGCGCGCGGCGCTGAGCCTGGCTCGGCGATGGCAACGACAGGGCAAGACGGAGACAGCCCGACAGAGGCTGGCCGATATCTATGGCGCCTTCACGGAAGGCTTCGACACCGCTGACTTGCAACAGGCCCACGCGCTGATCGAGGAGCTAACGTAAGCGGAGGGAGACGCCCGGGCCCATCTTCGAGTGCGGTTGTCGAGGATCGTTAATTCTGCGAATGGCGACCACTAATTCTGCGAACGTGGCGTGACGTAGGCAACCAGCCGAAGAACGGGTACTTCCGCAATGTCCGTGGTGCGACGAACAGTTGCCCGAGAAACAATGAGCGTTTGGTGGCGCGGTCAGGACAATTTGCGCCAAGGCCGAAGGATTCACTGCTTCGCGACCCAGTAAATCGTAGCCCGCCATCGGGTGGGCTTTTCGACAGGATTTGAATCAGCCGGCGAAGCGCCGGTTCAGGCTTCTGCCCGCTGTTCCTTGAACAGAACAACCGCGCAGAAACTCAGCTGACCCACGCCATACTGTCATTATGGCATCGTTACGCCTTCCTTTCCGGTAGTTATGTTATATAATAGCATAATACGCCTGCTATAGCGTGTATATCAACGTCTATATTGACATACCGACATAGATACCGGACCATACGGTATATCCGCCTTTCCGGACGTACTTGCCGAGCAACCTACGTTATGCCTGCTATCCGAAGCACATCGACAGGTGATGAAATCGCTGCTGAAATCGGTGCGCGACTGCGCTCCAAGCGCCTAGAACGCAACTTCACGATCGAAGACCTGGCGAAGCGCGCCGGGATCGGCCGGACCGCTCTAGGCGATCTAGAGGCCGGACGGGATGTCCGCGTATCCACGCTGGTGAAGGTGATGCGAGCGCTGAGCATGATCGGCAGCCTAGATGCGGCCTTCCCGGATACCTTGCCATCAAGCGAAGCGCTGTCTGCGCGAGGCGAAGTCCGCAAGCGCGCCTATAAACCCAAGGAGCGATAGTTTGGTGACGCAAAGGAAGTCGCGCTCGCCGCAGCGTGCCCGTCCGGCACAAGGCGTTCTCGCGAGCGCCCATGTCCTCATGCACGGCCAGACCGTCGGTGCCGTCACTGAGTTCGATAACGGCCGGATTGGCTTCAACTATGACCCGGAGTACCTGGGCACCGGGGGACCGAGCATTTCCCCTGAGTTCCTGCCATCCCAGTCAGGCACGTTCGAGTTTCCCGAACTGCGGCGGGTCGACGCGTTTCTGGGTCTGCCCGGCGCCCTGGCGGACGCGCTGCCGGACACCTTCGGCAACCTGATCATCAAGAAGTATTTCGAGGACCGAGGCGAGCCTGACAAGGCGATGAGCCCCGTGCAGCGCCTGCTCTATATCGGCGACCGCGCAATGGGGGCGCTCGAGTTCCGGCCAAGGATCGACCGGCGGGCGACGGCTGGTGAGAGCGAAGCCCTTGAGGTTGGCACGCTCGTGGAGGCCGCGCGCAAGCTCGTGGCCGGGGAACAGGATGGCGCGATCCAGGAACTGATGCGGATTGGTGCAAGCGCCGGCGGCGCGCGGGCCAAGGCGCTGATTCTTTGGAACCGTCGGGATAAGCAGATCCGTTCCGCGTTCGTCAAACCGCGCAAGGGCGAGGAAAGCTGGCTGATCAAGTTCGGCGGCGTCGAGTCGGCCAACCCGAATGACCATCACGCCCAGCCTTTCAATCGAGTTGAGTACACCTACGCTCTCCTGACGAAGGAACTCGACATCGACATGGCGCCGGTCGACTTCATCGAAGAGGATAACGGCCGCTTCCACTTCCTGACCAAGCGATTCGATCGCAGCGAAGGCGGTGGCCGAGTGCATATGCACAGCCTGGCCGGTCTCACGCACATCGACTACAACATCCCGCGCGCCTACAGCTACGACCAGTACTTCCGCTGGATCCGGGCCTTCCAGATGCCCCATACAGCGATCGAGGAAGCCTACCGCCGAATGATCTTCAACGTAGTGGGACGCAACCAGGACGACCATGTGAAGAACTTCGCTTTCCTGATGTCACCCACCGGCGAATGGAGCCTGTCACCCGCCTATGACCTGACGTTCTCCGCAGGCGCTGGTTACACGCTGCAGCACCAGATGACCATCGGCGGCAAGGCGGACAATTTCACCGTGGACGACCTGGTCGACTTCGGCAAGAAATTCGATGTGGCCAATCCCAAGGCCGTGATCGAGCGCACCGTCGATGTCTTCAGCGGCTGGGCGGCGCTGGGCCAACACTGGAAAGTAGCACCGAAGGAGATTGAGGCGCGCGCCGGGCGCCTGCGCCTGTTTAAACTCTGAGCGCTTGACTTCTTCTCCCGCCTGAAGAGGCCGGAGATTCCTACTGCACAACCCGATGTGATGGCTAGTCGCATCAGTGGGTTCCTGCGCCGACGCCCCAACGGCAGGCGAAGTATCTCGACAAGCAAACTGGGCGTGCCCCGCCCTTAAAACATTGATCGCGCCGACCACGTCGGCGTGTCCCTCGACGCAGCACTCCACGCACATGCTGCGCTCGTGTGCTGCGATTCTCGGCCTTCTTTGCCTGGCAGGTATCCTGGCCGCTCAGAACTCCATATCCAGCTCGTTGATCTCTTCGGGCTCCCGCCCTGCCGCCTCCATCCATTCCAGCATCTCCGGCAACGCCATGATCGTGCGGCAATAGCCTTCCGATACCACATCGAGCTTGACCTCATAGGTGCGAAACCGGGTGACAACTGGCGCATACATGGCATCGGCCATGGTGCGCGCTCCGAACAGATAGGGCCCGCCATAAGCCGACAGGCATTCGCGCCAGATGGCGGTGATCCGATCGATATCGCTCTGGGCGCGCGACCAGACCTTGAAACCGGAGCGGTGGACGCGCAGGTTCATCGGCAAGGCTGCGCGCATGGCGCTGAATCCCGAATGCATTTCGCCGCAAATCGCCCGGCAGTGGGCTCGGGCAATGCGGTCCTCGGGCAAAAGCCGAGCCTCCGGCCGCACTTCGTTCAGATACTCGGCAATGGCCAGGGTATCCCAGATCGTGACACCCTCGTGTTCCAGTCGCGGCACAAGGGTCGAGGGCGACAGCAGCAAGAGTTCCGCGCGGCTGGCCGCGTCCGTCACCGGCACCAGGATCTCCTCAAATCCCAGCCCACTGAATTTCGCCAGCAGCCAGCCGCGCAGCGACCACGCGCCATAGTTCCTGCTGTTGATGGTCAGGGTTGTCCTTGACATGGCGAACTCTGAGATATAAAGGAGTGACTTAGTAATATCGACGCAACGTCATGCGTATCGCAGCGTGGCTGCCGATGTGCGTTTTGTGAGTCACCCCATGATTTACCAGGCGTACCAGATGCTGGCCGACCTGATAGCTCCACTGCAGGCGGCGACCGACGATGCAGCCGCGTCCTGCGCTGCGTCGCCAATGCTTGCGTCCGGGCCGGCATTCGCGCGGGAGTGGTGCGCGCTCCTGGAATGGAGTTCGCTAGTGCGCCTGCGCCACGAGCGCCCCCCTTTTGACATCCCCGCGGTCCGAGGTAACGGTGCCAGCGGTGCCAGCGGTGCCAGGGTTGCGGTGAGCGAAGAGGTGGTGCTCGCCACGCCGTTTTGCTCCCTTTTGCATTTTAGGCGGGACACTACGCCCGGACAACCACGTGTGCTGCTGATCGCGCCTCTGGCGGGCCATTTCGCCAGTTTGCTGCGCGCCACGACGGCCACAATGCTGGCAGACCATGATGTCTATCTCACCGACTGGCATAACGCGCGCGACATTCCGTTGTCCTGCGGGTCCTTCGGCTTTGACGACTTCGTCGCCCAATTGATCAGCTTGCTCGGCTGGCTCGGCCCAGGAACGCACGTAGTGGCGGTCTGCCAGCCGGCGGTGGCCACCCTGGCCGCCGTCGCGCTGATGGCCGAAGACCGCGATCCTGCGCTACCGCGCAGCATGACGCTGATGGCCGGGCCGATCGACACGCGCATCAATCCGACCCGCATCAATGCACTGGCGGTACGCACCCCGCTCGCGTGGTTCGAGGCCAACCTGATCGACACCGTGCCGGCACGCTTCGAGGGAGCGATGCGGCGCGTCTACCCCGGCTTCGTGCAGGTGTGCGCCTTCCTGTCCATGAACCTGGATCGGCATATTGCCTCGCTGATCCAGGCTTACCAGTACAAGCTGGATGGCGAGACGGCCAAGGCCGAGGCGATCCGGGCCTTCTACACCGACTATTTTTCGACGATGGACCTGCCGGCCGAGTTTTATCTCGAGACCGTGAGCCGGGTGTTCCAGCAGCATGCCCTGCCGCGAGGCTGTTTGACGGTCGCTGGGCGGCGCGTGGACCTGCGCGCCATCCGCCACACGGCGCTGCTGACGGTCGAGGGGGAAAACGACGATATCTGCGCGGTTGGGCAGACCGAGGCGGCGCAGGAGTTGTGCAGCGCGTTACGGCCCAACCTGAAATCCCACTATGTCCAGACCGGCGTCGGGCACTACGGCGTGTTCGCCGGCCGGCGCTGGGCGACGCAGATCTATCCACTGCTGCGCAAGCTCATCCACGAAACGGAACAGCGCTGCGTGGAGGCCGCCCAGCCGGTGCACGGCTGATGGCAACGCGCGCGAGAGGCCCGCCCTTCCCGTCCCACATCAGAGCAGCGCCAGCCCATGCATGCCATTTGCCTGCAATTCCCCGCCGGGCCGACCGTCCAATACGCGTTCGAGGCTGGGCAAGGAAAGCAGGCGCCACCTCCCCCGCATCGCACGGGCGCAGATCAGCCGCTGCGGGTGGCTTGCTTCGCGGTCAAGCCTTGGCGGTGCGCGACGCGTGCTCGACGGCCTGTTTAGCCGTTTTGGATGCCGTGTGGCTCGCAGTGCTGAAGTTCTGCTCTGCGGCCTCGACCGCTTGCTTCGCGGTTTGGTACATCGACTCGCACAATTTATTGGTTGCGTCGATCACCGCGGTGAGGGTGCCCACTGCGCCTTCCGAGCCGGCCGGGGCGCTGCTGGCGAGATCATCGACCAACTCCTGCATGCGGCGCGTGTACGCTTCGAACTGCGCCTCGCTCACCTTGGTGAACTCGGCCTGGGTGGCCGCCCCGATCTCGCACAGGCGTTGGCTGTAGGAGAGCACCTTCTCGCCGACGGGCTTCATCAGGCCGGCCTGCAGCGCGAGCCACTCCTGCGGGCCCTTGGCGGACAATGCCATCTGCAAGTTCTCCTGCGCCTCTACGATCGTCGACTTCATGACTTGCAGATTCAGCTCAACCAGTCTCTCGAAGCTATCGAAGGCCTTGTTCACCAGGCCGAACATCACAGCGACGTTGGCCTGTTGTGTGGCGGTGAATTGTTCGGGGGAAGATGGGTTCATCATGCACTCCTGAAATTGGCCGGGTGCGCGGCACCTGCCGTCGGACGGCCATGCTTGTGCGATTGCCAAGGGTCCAGATCAGCGTGAATGAGTGACGTGAGATCCCGGACGTTCTCGACAAGGAGGGGGAATTGCCAGTTCATGGCGGACCCGATCCATTCAATATCGCCCCACCCGTATTTGCAAGGCTAGGCATGCGTTTTTTTGAGCGCTTTCGCGCCTGATACCTGCAGCCGCATACGCAGCCACCTACATACTGAGGACGATGCGTGGCACCAGGGCACGCAGGAGCGCCACCGGCTGGGCTGGAGCACAAAGCATGGGCGATGACCTGCGCATCGAAGCGTGGCGCTGGAAGGCTGGCGTTAGAAGGGTGGCGTTAAAATGTGCGCCGCCGAGAGACCTACAAACAAAAATGAAAAAAGCGGGCCGCGTCAAATCCTGGCATGCCGACAAGGGCTATGGGTTCATCGACATCCATGCCGACTTGAAAGACATCTTCTTTCACATCACCGCGCTGCACAGCCGTGCCGTCCAGCCCAAGCCTGGCGACCGCGTGACGTTTGAATTGGGCAAGGGCAAGGACGGCCGCATGCAAGCTACCAGCGTCTCGATACTGGGCGCGCCGAAGGGGCAGAGCCAGGCGAGCCGGGCGACCCTGTTGCCTGCCTTCATGGCGGCAGTGGCGTTGATGGCGATTGCGGGGGGCGCCCTTTGGGGATACCTGCCACGATATGCCGGCCTCGTCAGCCTTGTGATGAGTGCCGTTGCGTTCCTTGCCTACGCGTTCGACAAGAACAGCGGCAAACGCGATGCATGGCGCACGCCCGAGGCCAGGCTGCACTTCCTGTCGCTGTGCGGCGGCTGGCCGGGCGCGCTTGCCGCGCAGCGCCTGCTTCGCCACAAGAATCGGAAGCAGCCGTTCCAGCTGGTTTTCTGGGGCACCGTTGTCTTGAACCTTGGCGCCCTCGTCATGTGGAAGACGTATTTGCCTGGCTGAAACAACGAAGGGGGTTACGGCTTTTTACTTCGCCGTAACCCCCTTTGCCTTCTCTTCGCCTGGCGCGGCCTGCGCGCCAGGACCAGAACCCTGCTTAGCCTTCCTTCAGGAACGCCTTCAGATGGTCCGCGCGGCTGGGATGCCGCATCTTCTTCATCGCCTTGCTCTCGATCTGGCGAATCCGTTCGCGGGTCACATCGAACTGCTTGCCGACTTCTTCCAGCGTGTAGTCGGTAGACATGTCGATGCCAAAACGCATGCGCAGCACCTTGGCTTCGCGCGGCGTCAGGTCGTCGAGCATCTCGCGCACGGTGGCGCGCAGGCTTGCGTGCAACGCGGCTTCGGCGGGAGACGCGGTGTCGGAGTCGGCAATCATGTCGCCCAGGCTCGTGTCGCCGTCTTCGCCAACCGGCGTCTCCATCGAAACCGGTTCCTTCGCGATCTTCATGATCGAACGGACCTTCTCTTCCGGCATTTCCATGCGCTCGGCCAGGGCCGCGGGATCCGCTGCCTTGCCGGTGCGCTGCATGATTTCGCGCGAGATCCGGTTGAGCTTGTTGATCGTCTCGATCATGTGCACCGGCACCCGGATCGTCCGGGCCTGGTCGGCGATCGCGCGCGTCACGGCCTGGCGAACCCACCAGGTTGCATAGGTGGAGAATTTCCAGCCACGACGGTACTCGAACTTGTCGACTGCCTTCATCAAGCCGATGTTGCCTTCCTGGATCAGGTCCAGGAACTGCATGCCGCGATTCACGTACTTCTTGGCGATCGAGATCACCAGGCGCAGGTTGGCTTGCGTCATCTCGTGCTTGGCCTGGCGCATCTGCCGCTCGGCCGCCAGCATCTGGCGATTCACCAGCTTCAGCTCCGACAGCGGCAGCACCACGCGGGCGTGGATGTCGATCAGCTTTTGCTGATGCGCTTCGAGGTCCGGCAGGCTACGGGAGACGGAGTCGCTGTACGAACGCGACTCGCCGGCGATCCCGCGGCCCCAGGCGAGATTGGTCTCGTTGCCGGGGAAGCGTTCGATGAACTCCTCACGGGGCATGCCGCAACGCTCGACCATCAGCTGCAGGATCTGGCGCTCGACCACGCGCACTTCTTCCACCACCGTCTGCACATCGGCGCACAGGCGCTCGATGGTCTTTGCGGTAAAGCGGATCGACTTGAGTTCTTCCCGAACCGCGAGCTGTGCCATGAGGAAGCCTTCCGACTCCACGCCGTGCGCGGTGTAGGCCTTGCGCATGGCTTCGAAATGATTGGCGACACGAGCAAAGCGGGTCAGGCAATCGTCACGCAGCTTGGCCAGGCTGGCGGTTTCGTTGGCTTGCGCAGCCGCACCTTCGTCGACGGGCTCGTCCGAGGCGCTTTCATCCTCGGCGACGACTTCGTCGCGGCTGGTGTCGTCTTCGGCTTCGGCGACTTCGCCCTCGCCTTCGATCAGGCCGTCGACGAGTTCATCGATACGCGTTTCGTCGCGGGCGACACGCTCCGACAGCTCAAGAATCGTCGCAATGGTGGACGGGCAGGCAGCGATGGCGTGCACCATGCGGTTCAGGCCATCCTCGATGCGCTTGGCGATCTCGACTTCCTGCTTGCGGGTCAGCAGCGTTGCCGAGCTCATTTCCCGCATGTACATCCGCACCGGATCGGTGGTGCGGCCGAATTCCGAGTCGACCGTCGAGAGCGCGACTTCCGCCTCTTCATCGGCCTGGTCATCCGAGGCGGCGACCGCGCTGTCGCGCAGCAGCAGCGCTTCGGCATCCGGCGTCTGCTCGTAGATTGTCACGCCCATTTCGGCGAACGTGCTGACGATGCTTTCCATCGCCGCGGTGTCCGTGAAATTGCCCTGCAAATGGTCGCTGATGTCCGCGTGCGTCAGGTAGCCTCGCTCCCTGCCCAGCTGGATCAGTGCGCGCAGTTGCTGGCTGCGCTCCGTTGCTTCGGTTGCGGGATCAGCTTGAGTCGTGGACGCCGCACCCCTGCCGACAGGCTTTTTGCCGGTCAATGCTGTCTTTGTTTCTGCCACCGTCCGTTGTGCGCCACTCGCCATTAACTGCTGCTCCCTTGCTGAATTACTTCTTAACTGTTGCTGTTGCCCGTACGAGGGTACACCCAACGCACCTCTGGCTGTGACCCATCACAGGATGGGTACCTGTCGAAAGATGCATGGCTGACGCCACCACTACCGGGTTCTCCCAGTATGGTGGTCTGCGCTCGTTTAGGCCAAAGGGCGATATTCTACCTTCGTTGGTGCGACGCAGCACGTGCTAAAAGTGTTTTACCGCATCACCGAGGTCCTTCAGCCCCTCTTAAATTTGCGTTGCCAGGCCACTCCATGCTAGGCAATAGCCCCATCTTTACGCACAAAACGGGCAAATTACCCGTCAAATGTGACGCAAAGGGCAGATATGGCCCCATCGAGATTTATGGCCGAAAGCACCGTCAGGATTTACATACACATTTGTTTTTTTCTTGCCAGCCAGGCTACCAGGCCCGGAAAGGCCGACTTCTTCTCTTGGCGGGGCGGATGCCGATTTCCCTGCCCGGATGCCCAGGTCCGCTTGCCGGCCAGCGGCAACCACGGGATATCCGCCTGGTACTCGGGGTAGGCCGTCACCGTGACAATGTTGCACACCGGCGCCAGCCGCACTTCCCACTTCCTCTAGGGAGATATAGACCACTGCGAAGTTTTTCAAGTGCCTGCATTGCGCAATGCATAGTTCACGAGCAACAGCGCAAACAACCGCCTCGCAGTCCTGGTTAGACTGCACGCCTGTGTATCGCCAGCCACCCCACTCCCTTAGCCAGAAACATGCACCTGATCGACATTGGCGTGAACTTCCACTCCTCCCAGATCGCCCCGCACACCGACGCGATCCTTGAGAGGGCCACCGCAGCGGGCGTGGTCGGCATCCTCGCCACCGGCACCTCGCTGGAATCGAGCCGGAAGGCTCGCGACCTGGCCAGCCGGCATCCCCATCTCCTCTTTGCCACGGCCGGCGTCCACCCGCACGGCGCCAAGGATTGGTTGCCAACCGTCCTGCAGTCCCTCCAGGCCCTTTGGGAGAGCCCTGGCGTGGTGGCAATCGGGGAATGCGGGCTCGACTACAACCGCAACTTCTCGACGCCCGCCGACCAGCGCCATGCCTTCGAGGCACAGCTTGAGGCCGCGGCGCGCTGGAAGAAGCCGCTGTTCCTCCATTGCCGGGACGCCTTCGACGATTTCTACGCCATGGTGGCACCCGCCGTGCGCGCGGGCGCCCACGGCGTGGTGCACTGCTTCACTGGCGCAGCCGATGAAGCCGCCGCCTTCGTAGCGCTAGGCCTGGACATCGGCATCACCGGCTGGGTCACGGATCTCAAGCGCGGCCAGGCGCTGCGAGAAGCCGTGCAGGCCATCCCGCTCGAGCGGCTGCACCTGGAGACGGATGCCCCCTATCTCGGTCCTAAGAACCACAAGAACCGGCGGCCCTACAACGAGCCCGCCAATCTCCCCTGGATCGCACAGGCGGTCGCCGAATTGAAGGGACTGACCACGCGCGAAGTGGCGGAGCAGTGCACCCGCAACAGCCGCCGCCTGTTTGGCATTGCGGCATGAGGCGCCCTGCCTCAAACCCGCTCCTGCGCCCGCTGGAGCGCAGCCACCTGCATTTCGTCCACAGCCTGAACAACGACGCCAAGATCATGCGTTACTAGTTCGAGGAACCGTACGAAACCTTCACCGAGCTGTTGCAGCTATACGACCGCCACGTGCACGACCAGCGTGAGCGCCGCTTTATCTGCGAAAACCTGGACGGCGAGGCCGTCGATCAGCCAGCCAGCTCGCCCACCGCCCTCCACGCCTGATCAATGGCGGACGTCAACGACGGGCTGCCGGCGCTGTCGCTATTGGCGATCACCACGTTGCCCGCGCGGGCGCGCGAGCGCTCCAGCACGGCCTGCGCCGCCGCTTCTTCCTCGAACAAGCTGTTGGGCATGTAGCTGTAGCCGTGCGCCCAGCGGTTGACCGTGATGCCACGGATGACGTCCTTGGCGGCAAAGCCGCCTGGCGCCAGCATGCGATCGAGCTGGCTGCGCACGCCCTTCTCCAGCTCGCTGAACGGCGTTCCCAGCAAGAAGGCGCGCCCCGCGCGAAAGCGCTCGCGCGCCTGCATGCCGCTGTCCGGCACGGTGGGCACATAGAGCATATGCAGCACCACCGGATCGGCCGGACGCGCGCCGGCCGGCTTCTCCAGCCACAGGTCGGTGTAGGCCATGGCGGGCGCGTGGATGCGGCTGGTCTTGAGCGCCTCGAAGGCACGCCAGTTGTCCAGCGCCACCTTGGTGTAGACCACGGGCGCCTTCACGTCGGATCGCAACGCTTGCTTTTGCGCATCCGGCAGGCCGGGCATGATGAACGGGATCATCATGTTGTAGCCGGCCAGCACCACGTGCGCGGCTTCGACCCTGTGCAGGTTGCCCTTCCAGCCGTAGGTCACGCGCGTGATGCGCTGGTCGGGTTCGACGGCGATGGCCGTGCTGTTCAGCCGCACCTTCACCTTTGCATCCTCGCTATCGAGCCGGCTGTAGTCGAAGCTGGCCGCGCCGATCGCGTCGGGGCTGGCGATGCTTGCCACGCCCGGGATCAGGTTCTGCACCAGCAGCCGCGCCAGCGTGGCATTGCCATCGGCAAACCAGAGCTTGGACGCGGGCGACTTGCCAAGGCGCTGGTTGAGGCCGGGCGCTGGCATGCTCTTGCCGGCCGGCAAGCCGATGGCCAAGGCGTCGAACACGGACACGCCGTCGGCGTCGAGCGCATAGGCATCGTTGCTGCGGCTGCGGAACAAGCGCTGGCCGTCCAGTCCCAGGCCGGCCTTCTCGCGCAGGAAGGCCGCGTAGCTGGTGCGCTTCAGGTAGGCCAGCCGCTCGCCGTCGCTCGTGCCGGCCAGGTAATCCGTGCCGCCATCGGCCAGCCGCGCCAGCGCGGCGCGGTCCTGCTGCGGCAGCGGTGTCTGGTCGAGGAAGGCCTTGAAGGCGGCGGCATCCGCAGGCTGCGCGCCCATGCCATTGCGGGCATCGATCAGGCCCGCAAACGGATCGCCGGCAAGCAGCTGGTCACGGCCAAAATGCTCCTGGTCGAAGAACACCGAGCGGCCCATGCCCAGCTCGCGGTACGGGTCGCGCTCGGCGGCCTGATGGCGCTTCGCGTCCACACCGAGGCCGGCCAGCAGCGTGGCCACCGCGCGGCTGTCCAGCGCGGTCGATGGCATCTCGGCGCTGCCGCCGTATGTCACCAGTTTCTGCCCGCGCACAGTGAACTCGTTGCGCTTGGCGTGCCCGCCGAAATCGTCGTGGTTGTCCAGGATCAGGATGCGCTTGCCGGCGCCAAAGCGGCGCTGGTAGAACCACGCGGCCGCCAGCCCGCTGAGCCCGCCACCCACCACCACCAGGTCGAAGACTTCGCGCGCCATCACGGCGGGATATTTGGCGCCCTCGCGGGCCAGGCTGTGCGCGAGCGTGTAGGTGCCCGCATGGTTGCCGCGCAGCCCGGTCAGCGCCGGCGGGTAGCCGGCGCCGCGTTCGGCGGCCTGCAATAGCTGGGAAGGCGCCAGCCCCGCGGCGATGGTGAGTGCGGCGCCGTTGAGGAAATCTCTGCGCGTGATGGTCATGGCAATAGGATTCGCTTGATTTGGGTGGCGCGCGGGCTCAACGGGATGCGGCGGCGTCCCGCTGGCGGCCGAGCGCGGCGCGGCGGGCAGCGACAGTCGATTCCTTGACCGGGCTGGCCTGGTTGCCCCAGCCGGTACGGATAAAGGTCAGCACGTTCGCCAGTTCCTGGTTGTCCAGCGTCCAGCCATAGCCGGGCATGTGGTAATCGGTGGCCGCAGTGCCCACGTGCGCGGTCACGGCGCCGTCGAGCAGCAGGTTGGCCAGCGAGGACGGATCGGGATCCACCACGGTAGGATTGCCCGCCAGCGGCGGGAAAACGCGGGCAAAGCCCTTGCCGTTGGCGCCATGGCAGGGCATGCAGAACTCGGCGTACTGGCGCGCGCCGGTGGCGTCGAAACGGCCCTGCGCGAGCGTGTCGGCGGTGCTGTCGTCATAGACATATGGCGTTTCGTCGCTGCGCGCGCCGGGCACGGACTTGAGGTACACGGCAACGGCCTCCAGGTCCGGTCGTGTCATGAACTGCGTGGACGACGCAATCACCTCGGACATCGGTCCAAAGGAGGTCGCGTGCGCGTTGCGGCCGGTTTGCAGGTATTCGGCAATGTCCTCGCGCGACCAGTTGCCCAGCCCGGTGCGCGGATCGCCGCGCAGGTTGGTGGAGGCCCAGCCCTCCACGCTGGCGCCGGCCAGGAAGTGCCGGCTGCGCTCATCCAGCCCCTTCTCGGCCATCAGCGTGCCGCGCGGCGTATGGCAGGCGCCGCAGTGGGCCACCGCCTGGACCAGGTAAGCGCCGCGATTCCACTCGACGCTCTGGCCCGCGTCGGTGCGAACCGGGCCGGACTCCAGGAACAGCCAGTTCCAGACGCGCAGCAGCCAGCGCATGCCGAACGGCCAGCGCATTTCGGGCTCGGCGGCGTGTTGCCGCACGGCCTTCACTTCGGTGCGCAGGTAGGCGTACAGCGCCTGCACGTCCGGCTCGGCGAGTTTGGCGTAGGACGGGTAAGGCATGGCGGGATATAGCCGTTTGCCATGCCTGGCCACGCCCTCGCGCAGCGCGCGGTCGAATTCCTCGAACGAGTAAGCGCCAATGCCGCTGTCCACGTCCGGCGTGATGTTGGTCGAATAGACGGTGCCGACGCCGGTCTTCATTGGCAAGCCGCCGGCAAAGGGCGCGCCGCCGGCGCTGGTGTGGCAGGCCGCGCAGTTGGCAACCTTGGCCAGGTAGCGGCCGCGCTCGATCTGCGCGGCGCCGGGGGCGTCGGCCGCCGCCGCGAAGCATGGCGCCAGCAATAGGGCAGCAAAGGCAACGGAAGCGGAAAACCGCCTTATGGCAAAGCGCATGGGGCTGATTATCGTTTTAAGCGCCGCGCTGGCGTTCAGTGCGGCGAACGTGCACAGCCCGCACGCGGCGGGCTGTACTTCGTGGTTGCGGGCCTGGATGGCCTCGTGGGCACGGGATGGATTGACAGGCTCGCGTTTCAGGCGTGCGTCACCGCCCAATGGGCCAGCGACACGAGCAGCAGCACCAGCCCCGCTGCCAGCGCCACGCCGGTCAGGATCAACGGCACCGGCCGCACGGCCTGCAGGTCGCGCATATGTTCCTGGCCCTTGCGCAGGCCAAAAAATCCCCACAACACCGTCAGCACCAATCTCAAGGGGTTCATTTCGCTCTTCCTTACATGCTTGCCAACCGCCGCGTGACCTTGCGGCGCTTTGGCTTTTGGTAGTTACGGGGGATTATGGCGTCGGCTGACAAGGAATAACAGAATCAGATCTGCGATAATTTTGCGTATCAGTTTGAGCGCCTGATACTGCGCCCATCCTTTTCCACGGCAACGCCCCCTGCCCCCATGAAGCGCTACGAAGAACTGGCGGAAACGCTGGCCAAGGACATTCGCAACGGCAACCTGCCGCCCGGCACCAAGATGCCGTCGATCCGCAAGACCGTGACACAGTTCGGCGTGAGCCCGGCCACCGCGTTCCAGGCGTACTACCGGCTGGAGGAGCGCGGACTGGTGCGGGCACGCGAGCGCTCCGGCTACTACGTGACCGGCCAGGTCGGCCGGCCACTGCCACAACCGGCCGTGCGGCCCTCGCACCAGGTCTCGACCGATGTCGATATTTCCAAGCTGGTCTTCTCGGTGCTGGACGCCGCGCGCGATCCGCAGCTCATCCAGCTTGGCTCGGCCTTCCCTTCGCCCGAGTTGTTCCCCTGGGAGCGGCTGGGCAAATCCCTGGCCCGGGCCGGACGCGAGCTCGATCCCTGGTATTCGGTCAACGACATGCCCGCCGGCCACCTGGCCCTGCGCCAGCAGATCGGCCTGCGCTACCTCGGCGCGGGTGCGCCGCAGCCCACCGACGAGATCATCGTCACCAACGGTGCGCTGGAAGCGCTCAACCTGTGCCTGATGGCGGTGACCCAGCCCGGCGACGTGGTGGCGATCGAATCGCCCGGCTTCTATGCCGCGCTGCAGGCGCTGGAGCGGCTGCGCCTGCGCGCGGTGGAGATCCCGGTGGACCCGCGCGAAGGCATCGACCTGGACGCACTGGATGCCGCGCTCCAGCGCCATCCGATCAAGGCCTGCTGGTTCATGACGCAATTCCAGAATCCGCTGGGCGCGAGCATGTCCGAGGCCAGGAAGCAGGCGCTGGTGGCCTTGCTGGCACGCCACCGCGTGCCACTGATCGAGGATGACGTCTATGGCGAGCTGTATTTCGGCAATCGCTGCCCCCTGCCCGCCAAGGCCTTCGACCAGGAAGGGCTGGTCATGCATTGCAGCTCGTTTTCCAAGACGCTGGCGCCGGGCTTCCGGGTGGGCTGGGTAGCGCCCGGGCGGTATGGCGAGGCGATCAAGCGCCTGCGGCTGATGACCACGCTGTCGGCGGGCGTGCCCACGCAGGTGGCGCTGGCCGAGTACCTGCAGAACGGCGGCTATGACAAGCACCTGCGGCGCCTGCGCCATCTGCTGGAGATGCAGCAGGGCCAGCTGATCGCGGCGATCGGCCGGCATTTCCCGGAGAACGTGCGGGTCTCGCAGCCCGCCGGCGGGTACTTCCTGTGGGTGGAGTTTGCCGCCGGATTCGATGCGCTGGCGCTGCATCGCGCGGCGCTGGAACATGGCATCGGCATTGCGCCGGGCCCGATCTTTTCAGCGCGCCAAGGCTATCGCAACTGCATCCGGCTGAACTATGGCCACCTGTGGAGCGATGCGGTGGAAGCCGCCGTGTCCAAGCTGGGCGAGCTGGCGAAGGCGCAATTGCAATAAGGCGCGTCAGGTTATCGTCCCGCCCCGGGCATGCCTGCCCAGATACCATTCCCCCAGCTCGAACCCGGCCTGCACCAGCAGCGCAAGCACGGCGGCCGGGATGGCGCCCGCCATCAGCAGCACATGGTCGTTCAGCGCCAGCCCGGTGGCGATGCGCTCGCCATAGCCGCCAGCGCCGACAAAGGCGGCAATGGTGGCGGTGCCCACGCTGATGATGGCGGCCGTCTTGATGCCGGCCAGCAGCACCGGCATCGACAGCGGGAGCTCCACATAGCGCAGCACCTGGCCGGGCGTGAAGCCAAGGGCGCGCGCCGCCTCGCGCATGCCGGCTGGCACCTGCTGCAGGCCGGTCAGCGTGTTGCGCACGATCGGCAGCAGCGCATAGAGGAACAGCGCCACCATCGCCGGCCAGACGCCGATGCGCCCCAGCAGCGGGATCAGCATCGCCAGCAGGGCCAGCGACGGCACGGTCTGCAGCACGCTCACCGCGGCCATCAGCGCCTGCCCCAGCCGCTGCCGGCGCGCGGCGACGATGCCCAGCGGCACGCCCAGCAAGGTGGCCGCGCCAACCGCTCCCAGCACCAGGGCCAGGTGGCGCCAGGTCAGCCGCAAGGTATCGCGGCCAAACAAGGTGCCGGCTAGGCCGGCGCGCGCGCCGGCCGTTGCGTCCGTCGCGCCGGCATTGCCATGCGCCAGGAAAGACCGCGCCACGGCGGCAAAGGATTGCCCATCCAGTTCCGCCGCGGCATTCATGGCGATCATGTCCGCCGCGCTCACCTTGCCGGCCAGCCCCGTCAATGCCTGCCAGGCGGCCGGGAAGCGCTGCGGCAGGTCCAGGCGGTAGAGCACCACGGCGTCATAGCGGGGGAAGTAATGGCGGTCATCCGTCAGCACGCGCAGCCCGTATTTGCGGATCTTCGCGTCGGTGGAATAGATGTCGATGCCGTCGACCTGCCCGTTGGCCAGGGCTTCGTAGGCCACGCCGTGGTCCAGCCCGAGCGGCCGCTGGCGCAAGCCGTAGCGCTGCGCCAGCCCGGGCCAGCCGTCCGCCCGGCCCAGGAATTCATGCGACAGCCCGAGGCGCAGCTGCGGCCGCGCGGCCAGGTCGCCCAGCGTCGCCAGCCCGAGTTGCTGCGCCTTGTGCGCCTCCACGGCGAGCGCATAGGTGTTCTCGAAGCCAAGCGGAATCCCTGCCGCCAGGCCCAGCGGCGCCAGCGCCTGGTTGATCTGCGCCAGGCTGGCGCCGGCGGGCAGCTTGAGGATTTCGCTGGAAACGGTGCCGGTGTAGTCGGGATACAGGTCGATGCTGCCGGCCTTGAGCGCCTCGAACACGATCGCTGTGTTGCCAAGGCCCGGCGTGTGCTGTGCGCTGCCCTGGGCGGCAGCGGCCTGGGTGAGGATTTCCCCGAGGATGTAGGACTCGGTGAAGCGCTTGGAGCCGACCCGCAGGGTATCGGCGCGGGCCGTGCCGGCCGCGGCCAGCAGCGACAGGCAGGCCAGCGCCCAGCACAGGAGCATGGCCAGCCAAGGCTCGGTACGGCGCGGGCTTCCGGGTTGCAAGGTCAAATGAAGCGCTCTCCTGGGCATGGTGCGTGGCACGCGGACTGCCGGGCCGGTTCATCACATGATACTTGCATGGCCTCGACAGCGACGCCGGCGCGCACCCACTTTGTGCCGCATGAGCACATATGAAAATAGTATTTGCAATCCGAATGCTAGCGGGGTGAGAATCCACAAAACACATACATAGCATCAGCAACTCGGGCCCCCATGGAAATCCGGCAACTGGAAGCCTTCGCGGCAGTCATGACCAGCGGCAGCGTGACCGCCGCCGGGCGCCTGCTGGGGCGCTCCCAGCCGGCCATCACGCGCCTGATCCAGGAGCTGGAAAGCGAGATCGGCTTTGCGCTGTTCGCCCGTAGCGGGCCGCGCGTGAGCCCTACCGAGCGTGGCTTCCTGCTGTATGAGGAGGTGGAGCACGCGCTGGTCGGCCTGCAGCAGATCCGCGCCCGCGCCGCCGAAATCGCCCGCGAGGAAAACCGCTCGCTGCAGATCGCGGCCACGCCGGCCCTGGCGGCCGGGTTGTTGCCCCTGGCCCTGGCCGGCCACCAGCCGGACCATGCGACGGCCGCAACGGCCGGGAAGGCAGGCTCCCCCGGCCGCGCCAGCCACATCCATATCAATAGCGCTTCCCCCGAAAAAGTCGTGCATTCGGTGCTCACCGGCGCGGCCGAGATCGGGCTGACCAGCCTGCCGCTGGAGCATCGCGGCGTGACCGTGCACTGGATCGGGCAGGCTGCCTGCGTGGCCGCGGTACGCGCCGACGATCCGCTGGCGGCGCTGGCCACCATTCCTCTGGCCGCCTGCAGCGGCCGGCGCATCGTCACCATGCAGAACCCCTACCGGCTGCGCCGCCGCCTGGACGAGGCGTTTGCCCGCGCCGGGGTGGAGCCGGCCGCGCTAATCGACACCAACTCCTCGCTCAATGCGCTCACGGCCGTGCGCGCCGGGCTGGGCATTGCCGTGCTGGAGCCGGTGACCGCGCGCGGCGTGCCACTGGCCGATATCGTGGTGCGCCCCATCGATGCCGACATTCCCTTTTACTTTGGCGTGATCACCCCGCAGGCCAGGCCCGCCAGCGCGGCGGTGCTGGCGCTGATCGACACGCTGGCTGACGCGGCCCGCGCGCTGCTGCCGGACTTTACCCAGCGCGGCCCGGAACAGCACGGCGCGCTGCTGCAAGCGCTGTATGGCGACGCCGCCGCCACCGAGCCGGCCGCCGGCACGCCCTACGACACAGAACAAACCGACCTATGAAATCGCCCGCTGACACCTTCCCGGCAGCCGCCGCCAACGCCGCCGGCCTTGCCGCCCTGGAAGCGCGCCTGCGCCAGGACCTGTCCTGGCTGGAACTGCCCGCCAAGAGCTGGACCGTGGCGCGCACGCACGACGGCGAGCCGGTGCTGGACGTGGCCGTGATCGGCGGCGGCATGGCCGGCATGGCCGCGGCGGCCACGCTCAAGCACCTGGGCATCAACGCGCGCATCTTCGATCGCTCGCCGGAAGGCTTCGAAGGCCCTTGGGCCACCACCGCGCGCATGGAAACGCTGCGCTCGCCCAAGCAGCTCACCGGCCCCGCGCTGGGCCTGCCCGCCCTGACCTTCCGCGCCTGGTTCGAGGCGCAGTTCGGCGCCAACGCCTGGGAAGCGCTGGACAAGATCCCGCGCCTGCAATGGATGGATTACCTGCGCTGGTATCGCCGGGTGCTGGACCTGGACGTGCGCAACGAACACGGGGTCGAGCGTGTGGTGCCCCGCCCCGATGGCCTGGTGGTGCTGGAAATCCGCTCGCCCGCCGGCGCGCAGACCGTGCTGGCGCGCCGCGTGGTGCTGGCCACCGGCCGCGACGGACTGGGCGGCGCGCACGTGCCGCCCTTCGCGCAGGACCTGCCGCGCTCGCGCTGGGCGCATTCGAGCGATGTGTTCGACTACAGCACCTTGCGCGGCAAGCGCGTAGGCGTGATCGGCGCGGGCGCGTCCGCCATGGACAGCGCCGCCACCGCGCTGGAAGCGGGCGCGGCCAGCGTCGACCTGTTGATACGGCGCGCCGACATCCCCCGCGTCAACAAGGGCAAGGGCGCGGGCAACCCCGGCCTCACGCATGGCCATCCCGGCCTGCCGGATGACTGGAAATGGCGCATCCGCCATTACATCAACGCCCAGCAGGTGCCGCCGCCGCGCGGCAGCACGCTGCGGGTCTCCCAGCACGAGAACGCGCGCTTCAACCTGGCCTGCCCGATCGAGCGCATCGAGCAAGCCGGTGACGCGCTGCTGGTGCAGACGCCCAAGGGCGCGTTCGAGCTGGATTTCCTGATCTTTTCCACGGGCTTTCGCATTGCGCTGGACACGCGGGAGGAGTTCGGCGCCTTCGCCCGCCATATCCGCTACTGGCGCGACCGCTACACCCCGGCTGCGGGCCAGGAAGACCAGGAGCTGTCGGACTCGCCGGACCTTGGCCCAGCCTTCGAATTCCTCGAGAAGACGACACACGCGTGCCCGGGCCTGTCGCGCATCCACTGCTTCTGCTACCCGGCGGCGCTGACGCATGGCACCGTATCCGGCGACATCCCCGCCATCAGCGACGGCGCCAGGCGCCTCGGCCAAGGCATCGCCGCCCTGCTCTACCAGGAGGACGTGGCGCTGCACTACGCCAATATGGAAGCCTTCGCCGAGCCCGAAGTATTCGGCGATGAGTGGGTTCCGGCCGGGCCGCCCCCGGCGCTGCCCAGCGACGCGGCGAACGCATCATGAGCCGCTGGCCGATCCGATGGCTGGCCAAGCGGCTGGCGCAATCGCTGCTGGTAGTGCTGGCGATGACGGTGATCGTGTTTGCCGGCCTGCACGCGATCGGCAATCCGGTCGATACCCTGATCGGCCAGGACGTGGACCAGGTCGAGCGCGCGCGCATCATCGCCAGGCTGGGGCTGGACCAGCCGCTCTGGCGCCAGTATCTCGCCTTCCTGCAAGGTGCCCTGCACGGCAACCTGGGCAACAGCTTTGTCTATAACGTGCCCGCCATCCAGCTCATCCTGCAGCGGCTGCCGGCCACGCTGGAACTCGCCGTGGCGGCGCTGCTGCTGGCGGTGCTGGTGGGCGTGCCCTGCGGTCTCTTTGCCGGGCTGTACCCGGAGCATCCGGTCTCGCGTGTGCTGATGACCGGCAGCATCGTCGGCTTCTCGCTGCCCACCTTCTGGGTCGGGCTGATGCTGATCATGGCCTTCAGCGTGCGGCTCGGCTGGCTGCCCTCGGGCGGGCGCGGCGCCACTGCCGAGTGGCTGGGCGTGCCGTGGTCGTGGCTGACCGCCGACGGCCTGCGCCACCTGATCCTGCCGGCCATCAACCTGTCGCTGTTCAAGGTCTCACTGGTGCTGCGGCTGACCCGCGCCGGCGTGCGCGAGGTGCTGCCGCAGGACTGGGTCAAGTTCGCGCGCGCCAAGGGCCTGTCGCCGATCCGGGTGGTGCTGGGCCATGTGCTGCGCAACACGATGATTCCGCTGGTCACCGTGCTGGGCCTGGAGTTCGGCTCGACCATCGCGTTTGCGGTGGTGACCGAGAGCATCTTCGCCTGGCCCGGCGCCGGCAAGCTGATCCTCGACAGCATCAACGCGCTGGACCGCCCGGTGATCGTTTCCTACCTGATCGTGGTGGTGTGCCTGTTCGTCACGCTGAACCTGATAGTGGACATTCTCTACAAGCTGCTCGACCCGCGCGTGCGGCTGGAGGCCGCCACATGAGCGCCATCGACAACACCGCTGCCGCCGCTGCGGCGGCGCCCCAGGCGCTGCGCCGCGAATCGCCGTGGCGCCGCATGGCGGCGGATTTCTTCGCCTCGCGCACCGCCGTGTTCGGCCTGGTGCTGCTGGTGATCCTGGTGCTGGCCGCGGTCTTCGCGCCGCTGGTCACGCCGCAGAATCCATACGACCTGCTCCAGCTCGACGTCATGGACGCGCGCCTTGCGCCCGGCACGCCGAGCGGCACCGGCACCTACAGCTACTGGCTCGGCACCGACGGCCAGGGGCGCGACATTTTCTCCGGCATCCTCTACGGCCTGCGCATCAGCCTGAGCGTGGGCGTGGGCTCGGCGCTGATCGCTGGCGTCATCGGTACCCTGCTCGGCCTGCTGGCCGCTTATGCCGGCGGGCGCGTGGACAGCGTGATCATGCGCACCGTGGACCTGCTGCTGTCGTTCCCATCGATCCTGGTCGCGATGATGATCCTGGCCTTCCTCGGCAAGGGCGTGACCAATGTGGTGCTGACGCTGGTGATCCTGGAGTGGGCTTACTATGCGCGCGCCGCGCGTGGCCAGGCGCTGGTGGAAAGCCGGCGGGAATACGTGGAAGCCGCGCGCGGCCAGGGCATTTCCAACTGGCGCATCGTGGTGGGCCATATCCTGCCGAACTGCCTGCCGCCGCTGATCGTCATTGCCTCGCTGCAGGTGGCGCGCGCCATCACGCTGGAGGCTACCCTGTCCTTCCTCGGCCTGGGCGTGCCGGTGACCGAGCCCTCCCTAGGCCTGCTGATTGCCAACGGCTACCAGTTCATGCTGTCCGACGAATACTGGATCAGCTTCTTCCCTGGCATCGCGCTGCTGGTCACGGTGGTGGCCATCAACCTGGTGGGCGACCGCCTGCGCGACGTGCTCAACCCGAGGTTGCAGAAATGACCACGCCGGACATCAACAACGCCGCGCCGACGCTGGAAGTCCGCCATCTGCGCACGCACTTCGAAACCCGCGCGGGCGTGCTGCCGGCAGTGGACGACGTCTCCTTCACCGTGCCGCGCGGCCGCATCCTCGGGCTGGTGGGCGAATCCGGCTCCGGCAAATCGGTCACGGGCTTTTCCATCATGGGCCTGGTCGACGCGCCGGGACGCATCGTCGGCGGCGAGATCCTGTTCCAGGGCCGGGAGCTGACCAGCATGCGGCCAGCGGAGCTGCGCCAGCTGCAGGGCAACCGCATCGCGATGATCTTCCAGGATCCGATGATGACGCTCAATCCGGTGATGCGGGTGGACGCGCAGATGATCGAGGCCGTGCGCGCGCACAGCCCCGCCAGCCACAAGCAGGCCCGCGAACTGGCACGCGACACGCTGGGCATGATGGGCATCCCCAGCCCGGAGGAACGCCTGCGCGCCTACCCGCACCAGCTCTCCGGCGGCATGCGCCAGCGCGTGGCGATTGCCATCGCCATGCTGCACCGGCCCGACCTGATCATTGCCGACGAGCCGACCACCGCGCTGGATGTCACCATCCAGGCGCAGATCCTGTCCGAAGTGCAGAAGCTGGCGCGCCAGCATGGCACCGCGCTGATCTGGATCACGCACGACCTGTCCGTCGTAGCCGGCCTGGCCGATGAAGTCGCCGTGATGTATGCCGGCCGCATCGTGGAGCAGGGCCCGGTCGACGCCGTGCTGGACCATCCGCTGCACCCCTACACCGCCGGCCTGATCGGCAGCCTGCCGAGCCTGAACAAGCGCGGCCAGCGGCTGCGCCAGATTCCCGGCATGACGCCCAACCTGCTGACGATGCCGCCGGGCTGCGCCTTTGCGGCACGCTGCCCGCGCGTGTCCAGTGCCTGCGGGCAGGCGCCCGTCATCACCTCGCCGCAAGCCATGCGCCAGGTACGCTGTTTCCATCCGGGCCAGCCGGCCGTTGCCGCGGAGTTCGCATGAAGCCGACTGAACACGCTGCCGGCGAGGCGCCACAATTGCCCGCCCTGATCGACGCTCATGGTCTCGCCAAGCGCTTTGGCGAGCAGCATCCCGGCCGTTTTGGCCGCGCGCTGCAGCGCATGGGCTGGTCGGAGCCCGCGCCCGTCACTCACGCGGTGGACGGCGTGGACCTGCAGATCCGCCGGGGCGAAGTGGTTGGCCTGGTCGGCGAATCCGGTTGCGGCAAATCCACGCTTGGCCGCATGGTGGCCGGCCTGCTGCAGCCGTCTGCTGGGCAGATCCGTGTGGATGGCCAAAGCATCGAGGGCCTGGATGCGAGCGAGCGCCGCGCACTGCGGCTGAAGATCCAGATGGTGTTCCAGGATCCGTACGCCAGCCTGAATCCCCGCTTGCGCGTGGATCGCATCGTCGGCGAAGGCGCGCGGCTGCACGGGCTGGTGGACGCGGCCGGCTTCGACGATTACGTTAGCGCGCAGCTGGAGCGCGCCGGGCTGGATCCGGCGCTGCGCCAGCGCTACCCGCACCAGTTCAGCGGGGGGCAGCGCCAGCGCATCGGCATTGCCAGGGCGCTCGCCGTGCAGCCCGAATTGCTGGTGTGCGACGAGGCGGTGGCTGCTCTGGACGTGTCGATCCAGGCGCAGGTGCTCAACCTGTTCATGGACCTGCGCGAGCAGCTTGGCCTGACCTATCTCTTTATCAGCCACGATCTTGGCGTGGTGGAGCATGTATCGGACCGCGTGGTCATCATGTACCTGGGCCGCGTGGTGGAGAGCGCGCCGACGCAAGACATCTTCCGGCAGGCCAACCACCCGTACACGCAAGCGCTGCTGGCGGAAATCCCGCGCCTGGACTCGCGCCACAAGACCTTCACCGCCATCAAGGGCGAGATTCCCAGCCCACTGGCGCCGCCGCCGGGCTGCCACTTCCATCCGCGCTGCCCGCATGCCATGGCGCGCTGCCGGACCGAGGTGCCGCGCCTGCGCGGCATCGCCGTGAACCATCTCAGCGCCTGCCACCTGAACGAGGTTGGCTAATGCGCGCCACGCTTCTCAAACACTCTCATCGCCCCGAGGAAACCTGCCCATGAAACGCCTGCTGTCCCTCTCGATCAGCGCCACCGTTGCCGCCATGCTCTGCGCCGGCGCGGCCTGCGCGCAGTCCTTGTCGATCGCCTTTGCCGATCCGCTTTCGTCGCTGGACCCGCAGCTCAATAACCACGCCGGCGACCGTTCGGTGGACCTGCATTTCTGGGACCTGCTGATCGAGAACAAGGACAACAAGCTGCAACCGGGGCTGGCCCTGTCGTGGAAGGCGCTGGACGACAAGACCTGGGAATTCAAGCTGCGCCGCGATGTGAAGTGGCAGGATGGCAAGCCCTTCGGCGCGGAGGACGTCATCTTCTCCTACCAGCGCGCGCGCAATGTGCCGGGCAGCGTGGCGTCGTACGCGGGCTACCTGCGCACCATCGAGTCGATGAACGCCAAGGACCCGTACACCCTGGTCATCAAGACCAATATCCCGAACCCGGACCTGCCGCTGAACCTGGCATCGATCCATATCGTCAGCAAGCATGTGGGCGAGAAGGCCAGCACCGAGGACTACAACAGCGGCCGTGCCGTGGTCGGCACCGGCCCGTACAAGTTCATCTCCTACACGCCAGGCGACCGCGTGATGATGGCGCGCAATGACGGCTACTGGGACGGCAAGCCGGCCTGGCAGCAGGTCAACTACCGCTATATCAACAACGGCCCGGCCCGCACCGCCGCGCTGCTGTCCGGCGACGTCGATGTGATCGACAAGGTGTCGGTCTCCGACCTGGCCAAGCTCAAGCAATCGCCCAACGTCAGCGTGTTTCCCTACGCCGGCCTGCGCGTGATGCTGCTGCAACCGAGCTTCAAGCCCGGCCCAAATCCGTACATCACCGATAACGCCGGCAAGCCGCTCGACAAGAACCCGCTGCTGGACGTGCGCGTGCGCCGCGCGCTGTCGCTGGCCATCAACCGCCAGGCGGTGGTGGGCCGCATCCTGCAGAACACCGCCAGCGTGGCCAACCAGTGGATGCCCAAGAGCACTTTCGGCTACAACCCGGAGGTCAAGGACATTCCCTACGATCCGGAGCAGGCCAAGAAGCTGCTGGCCGAGGCCGGGTTCAAGGATGGCTTCAAGCTGACCATCCACGCGCCGAACGACCGCTATCCGCAAGGCCCCGAGACCGCGCAGGCGGTAGCCCAGTTCTGGACCCGCATCGGCGTCAAGACCCAGGTGGAAGTGGTGCCCTGGTCGGTCTACGCCGGCCGCGCCAACAAGAACGAATACGCGGTCAGCATGCTGGCCTGGGGTAACGGCACCGGCGAGGCCAGCTATGCGCTGGTCAACGTGCTGGCCACCGTGGATGCCAAGAAGGGCCTGGGCGCCTCCAACTGGGGCCACTACAGCAACCCGGCCGTGGACAAGACGCTGGACGAATCCACCGCCGAGTTCGACGTGCCCAAGCGCGAAGCCATCCTGCGCCGCTCGGTCAAGCTGGTGTCGGACGATGTAGGCGTGCTGCCGCTCTACCACTACCAGAACATCTGGGCCGCCAGGAAGGGCCTGAAGGTTGCGCCGATGACCAGCGACCGCACTGCGGCGATGATGGTCACGCGCGACGGCAAGTAAGGCGGAGCGAACATGGCACAGCTTCACATCACGCCGGCCGACGACCTGATCGACGTCGCGCGGCGGATTTCCGTATCGGGCCTGCGCCCCGGCGAAACCATCGCCATCGCCACGCGCACACTGCGCGGCCGGGATATCCCCTGGGCCAGCGAAGCTGTGTTCGTGGCAAACGCCGCCGGCACCGTGGACCTGGAGCGCGACGCGCCGCTATCGGGCAGCTACGCCGGCGTGAGCGCCATGGGCCTGCTGTGGTCGCAGCGCCCGGTCGACAGCGACAGCCGCGAGCAATTCCATGCCGACGCCACCCGGCCGCTCGTGACCGAGGTCACGGTGCGGGCAGGCGGCGGCGAAACAAACGGCGAACTGGTGCAGCGCCTGGCGGCTGCCGGTGTGACCCGCCGGGAAGTACGCGAGGACGGCCTGGTCGGCACGCTTTACTTGCCCGCGGGCCCCGGCCCGCATCCGGCGGTGATGGTGCTCAACGGCTCGGGCGGCGGCATCAACGAACCGCGCGCCGCGCTCTATGCCTCGCGCGGGTACGCCGCGCTGGCATTGGCGTACTTCAAGGCGCCGGGGCTATCGGACTACATCTCCAATACGCCTCTGGAATACTTCGAGCGAGGCCTGCACTGGATCCGCGAACACGTCCGGCCGGCGCACGATTTCATCGCGCTGTCGGGCCAGTCGCGCGGCGGCGAGCTTGTGCTGCTGCTGGGTGCGACCTTCCCCGAACTGGTCTCGGCGGTGATCGGCTACGTGCCCGGCGCGGTGGTGCACAGCGCGCAGAACGCCGCCGACCCCGCCATCGGCCGCGAAGGCCCGGCCTGGCTGCACCACGGCAAGCCGCTGCCGCATGTGTGGGAGAACAACCGTACGGCAAGCTGGGCGCCCTTTGACGAAGGCCCGGCGCCGCACCGGCATGAACGCGCCATCCTGACCGCGCTGCAAGACCCCGACGCGGTGGCGCGCGCCCGCATCCGGGTCGAGGATATCCGCGGGCCGGTGATGCTGCTGTCGGGCACCGACGACGGCTCCTGGCCTTCCAGCCTGTATTCGCGCATGGTGGCGGACAAGCTGGCCGAGGCCGGGCATCCGCATGCGGTCAGGCACCTGGATTTCGAGGAGGCGGGCCATGCCATCCTCTTCCCCTACGTGCCGACCACGCAGATGGTCTATGCGCATCCGGTGTCCAGGCGCATCAGCACCACGGGCGGCACACCGGCGGCGAATGCCGTGGCGGATGAGCAATCGTGGATCGGCGTGCGCGAGTTCCTGGCGCGTGCGGTCGCCAGCCATGCCGGCCAGGCCTGAACGACCGAACAACAAAATCACTGAGTCAAGACCGAGAACCCATCATGACCCAAGCCAACCCAGCCACCGCCGACGTGGTGGACCACGCAGCCGGCCTCGCCGCCGGCTCGGCCACCCATGCACTGCGCCATCAGCGCGAGAAAGTCGCCGCCTCCACGCAAGGCAGCTATGACGCGCTGTTCGATCCCGCCCTGCCCGGCCTGCCGCTGACCGAGCGCCTGCTGGTGGCGCTCTATGCCGCGCGCCTGACACCCGCGCCGGAACTGGTTGCGCATTACAGCGCGCGCCTTGCGCAGGCCGGCGCCGATGCCGCCCTGGTCGCCGTGGCCGGGCAAGGCGATCCGGAATCGCTGGCCGATCCGCGCCTGCGCGCCATCCTCGCCTTCACCCGCACCCTGATCGAGAACCCGGTCGCCGGCGACGAAGCCGCCCTCAAGGCCCTGCCCGCCGCCGGCCTGGCCACGCCTGACGTGGTGACGCTGGCCCAGCTGATTGCATTCCTGTCCTACCAGGTGCGCCTGGTAGCCGGCCTGAAGGCCCTGAAAACCCTGCAATCCCAGGAGGCCGCGGCATGAGCGCACCCATCAAGGCAAACGGCTTCACCAACGAAGTACTTGACTGGAAGGCCTGGCTGGACGTGGTACAGGTGGACCAGGCCACGCCCGAGCAGGTCGCGGTGCTGGAAGAAAGCCATCCCAAGGCCAAGGTATCGGACTACTACCTGTTCCTGGTGCACCAGCCCGAGATCCTGCGCCAGCGCTCCACGGCCTTCAACGCCATCATGTACGCCCCCGGCGGCATGGCGCGCGCCGAGCGGGAGCTGGCCAGCACGGTGGTGTCGCGCATCAACGGCTGCGTGTACTGCGCGTCGGTGCATGCCCAGCGCTTCGAGCAACTGGCCAAGCGCAACGATGTTATCACCCAGGTCTTCGAGGACCCGCATACGGCGGGCACCACCGCGCGCGAGCAGGCGATCTCGAAGTTCTCGATCGCGCTGACCGAGCGGCCGGATGCGGTCAACGCCGACACCTTGCGCGCGCTGCGCGAGGTGGGCGTGAGCGACGCAGAGATCCTCGACCTGATTCACTCGATCGCGATCTTTGCGTGGGCGAACCGGTTGATGCTGAACCTGGGGGAGCCGGTGTTTCCGGTTGACGGGGGCTGAGGTGGTGGTAAACGCTGCCGGCTTCGGCTCGCGCCCGCGCTCTCCCCCAACCCCTCTCCTGCACGCGGGAGAGGGGAGCTAAGCCTGCGAGAGATTGAGGCTATACGCTTGCGGATCGCTCGGTTTGCTCCCCCTCTCCCACGCAGTGGGAGAGGGGCCGGGGGAGAGGGCGGGCGCTCGCTTGACGCTAGCCCGAAGTTCCATGGTGACGCCGCGGCTGCGGCGTCGCGAAGCCCTTTTCCTGATTGAGGAATCGGCTCATTGGGGGG
>NZ_JBIUHC010000016.1:0-101141 GCF_044627735.1 Cupriavidus sp. CuC1
CGGCAGAGAAGGCCTAGGCTGGGTAAGGATCCTAGGCCGGTCTCCGCCGATTTTCAACACTTTTTGTTAACGGCTCGCCCGCGTGGCTCCCTTTTGCATTGCAGCTCAAAATCCGATATCGAGCACACGATATGAAGATCAACCAGCGCTGAAGGGCATCAGGCTCGTCGGTCTCTGGGCGGCGCTGCGGCAGGCGCATGCTTATGCCGCGCGGAACTGGAAGCGGCTGGCGCAGCAGAGCCGACGCGAATCCGCCTGACCACACCATCCTCGCCGGGCCGCTGTCGCGGCCTGCCGGCCGGGTAACAAACCCCGCCACTCAAGTTCCCACCCCGATTGTCGTTATTCACCATAGTCCGCAGGTGCGTTCACAACAAACGGCGCGGCTGACAATAGAGCGAATCCGGGTCCTCTGGGCCAGCATTTCGCCACCGTATTATTTCCATTCAGGTAGAAGAAAATGAAAAATCTTGGAATTGGGGTACGCCTTGGGATTGGCTTTGGCGTAGTGCTGCTGCTGTCAACGCTCATGACCGTGTTCAGCATCCTGGGGCTGCAGGACGTGGCCAGCCGCACGCATGACATGATGCAGCAGCCGCTGGCCAAGGAGCGCGTCGTCAGCGACTGGTATCGCCTGATGCACACGAGCGTGCGCCGCACCACCGCGGTGGCGCGTAGTTCCGACCCAAGCCTGGGTGCCTTCTTTGCCGCTGAAACGAAGGGTTCGGTCGACGCCATCGCGGCGCTGCGCGACAAGATCGAGCCGCTGCTTTCCTCCGACGCGGAAAAGGCTGCATTCAAAACGATCCAGACCGTGCGCAAACCGTATAACGAATCGCGCGACAAGATCACCAAGCTCAAGGAAGCCGGCCAGACCGACGAAGCCAACCAGGTGCTCGAAAGCGAGTTCGTGCCCGCCGGCAACGCCTATCTTGCCGAGATCCAGAAGCTGCTGGATATCCAGCGGGCCAGCATCGACCAGACCGCGCTGGCCATCAACGAGATCTACCTCTCCGTGCGCAATCGGCTGATCGCGCTTGGCGTGCTGGTGCTGGCCATTGGCGTCGCGTTCTCGGTATGGCTGACGGTTGGCATCACCGCGCCGCTGCATCGCGCCGTTGGCTTCGCACGCAAGGTGGCGTCGGGCGACCTGACCAGCCACATCCGCTCGGAGAGCAAGGACGAGACCGGCCAGCTGCTGCGGGCGCTGGGCGACATGAATGGCAACATCCTGCGCATCGTGACCCAGGTGCGCACCGGCACCGAATCCATTGCGTCCGGCACGAGCCAGATCGCCGCAGGCAACACGGACTTGTCCCAACGCACGGAAGAACAAGCGTCGTCGCTGCAAGAAACGGCTTCCAGCATGGAAGAGCTGACCAGCATCGTCCGCCAGAATGCGGACAACGCCAAGCAGGCCAGCTCGCTCGCCGTCAACGCCTCCGAGATCGCGATCAAGGGCGGCGCGGTGGTTGGCGAGGTGGTCGACACCATGCAGGAAATCAACGGCGCATCGCGCAAGGTGGTCGACATCATTGCCGTGATCGAGGGCATCGCCTTCCAGACCAACATCCTCGCGCTCAACGCCGCGGTGGAAGCCGCCCGCGCCGGCGAGCAAGGCCGGGGCTTCGCGGTGGTGGCCGGCGAGGTGCGCAGCCTGGCCCAGCGCAGCGCGACCGCCGCCAAGGAGATCAAGTCGCTGATCGGCGACTCGGTCGAGCGCGTGGAAAAGGGCTCGCAGCTGGTCACCAAGGCCGGCCAGACCATGGACGAGATCGTGGGCGCGGTAAAGCGCGTGACCGACATCATGGGCGAGATCAGCGCTGCCTCGGCCGAGCAGAGCGCCGGCATCGAGCAGGTCAACCAGGCTGTCACGCAGATGGACTCGGTCACGCAGCAGAATGCCGCCCTGGTGGAACAAGCCGCGGCCGCCGCAGGCTCCCTGGAGGAGCAGGCCCAGCGCCTGAAGGAAGCGGTATCCACGTTCCGACTCGTGGCCGCCTGAACCGCCTGATCGCCCTATGGCGCGCCGCCGGCCGCTTGCCAGTCACGCAAGCGGAAATGTGGCAAGGGCCGTCGTCTTGTGAAGGACGACGGCATCGTACAGCGACACCAGCGCGTCTTGAATGGAAGCGGCAATGCCCGGCGTCGAGACCAGGCCATCTTCATCAAGCCTGGCGCCCAGCAATGGCACTGTGATGGACGCCGGCTCGATAATGACGGCGGCCATCGTCTTCAAGGTCTCGCGCAGGGCCGCATCGGCATGGTGCGCGCGCGGCGATGCATTGAGTACCGCGACAGGCTTGAAAGCGAACGGCTCAAACCCCACCAGCCAGTCCAGTGCGTTCTTGATCGTTCCGGTAACGCCGTGCGCGTACTCGGGGCTCGCGATCAGCAGCGCATCCGCTTGCGCCACCTCGGTGAACAAGCGTGTGACGCTGGCAGGCGGACAAGCCTCGTCGTCCGGATTGAACAGCGGCAACGCCCCGAGGCCGTCAAACACGGCGACCGACACTTCCGGTGGCGCCAGTCTCGCGGCCGCGCGCAGCAGCGCGGAATTGATGGATACAGCCCGCAGGCTGCCGGATAGCGCAAGTACTTTCATCATTCCCGGTTTGCACCGCATGGGTGGTGTCTAAGCCAGCGCGCATTCTATAGCGAATGCCCGTGGCTGCCCGCAGCCCATTGCGAAACCCCCGATTGCACCAAACTGCCCTGCCCCCTACACTCCTCTGCCAGAGCCCGCGCCGTCACCAACCCGGGCCCGTTCCGGGATCAGAGCGCACTCAACCAGGAGACCATCGATGACCTTTGCCCCCTTGCTGCGTGCCATCGCGGCTTGCAGCGTGCTTGCCGTGGCGCCTTCGCTCGCCCACGCCGCCGATCCCGTCAAGATCGGGCTGATCGCGCCCTTCTCGGGCAGTTTTGCCGACTATGGCAAGCAGATGGAAGGCGGCATCAAGGCGTTCCAGAAGCTCAATGGCGATACCGTGGCGGGCCGCAAGGTGCAGATCATCAGCAAGGACACCACGGGCCCGGCCCCGGACGTGGCCAAGCGGCTGGCACAGGAGCTGGTGGTGCGCGACAAGGTCGACGTGCTGGCCGGTTTCGGCCTCACGCCCGAGGCCCTTGCGGTGGCGCCGATTGCCGAGCAGGCCAAGAAGCCGATGGTGATCTTCAACGCGGCGTCGTCCTCGATCACCACCAAATCCGGGTATATCGCGCGGGTCTCGATGACCTTGCCGCAGATCTCGGCGCCGATGGCGACCTGGGCCATCAAGAACAAGGTGCGCAAGGTAGTGACGCTGGTGGCGGACTACGCGCCGGGGATCGATGCGGAGACCGCATTCAAGACCAATTTCATCGGCGGCGGCGGACAGGTAATCGAGTCGATCCGGGTGCCGCTGCGCAATCCGGAATTCGCGCCGTTCATCCAGCGCATCAAGGACGCCAAGCCGGAGGCGGTGTTCCTGTTCCTGCCCGCCGGCGAGCAGGGCGTGGCGTTCATGAAGGGCTTTCGCGAGCGCGGCCTGGCCGAGGCCGGCATCCGCGTGATCGCCACCGGCGACCTGACCGACGACCACGTGCTGCCGGCCATGGGCGACGCCACGCTGGGCGTGATCACGTCGTTCCATTACTCGATGGCGCACGATTCGCCCGAGAACAAGGCCTTCCTGAAAGCCTTTGCCGAAGCCAACCCCGGCGCTGGCCGGCCCAACTTCATGGCCGTGGCCGCCTATGACGGCATGCGCGCGATCTACGACGCGCTGAAGAAGACCGGCGGCGCCACCGACGGCGACAAGTTCGTCGCGGCGCTCAAGGGCATGAAGATCGCCAGCCCGCGCGGCCCGATCATGATCGACCCGGAAACACGCGACGTGGTCCAGACCGTCTACATCCGGCGCGTGGAAAAGGTTGGCGGCGAACTCTACAACGTGGAGTTCGACAAGTTCGACAACGTCAAGGATCCGGGGAAGTAGGCCAGGCGGCGCGATGCGGCGCGTCTGCGTGCATCGCGCCTTCGCGCTGCCGGATTCGCGACGGCGATGGCACCACGCGGGCGGGCGGTCTTTGCGCCTCGCGAGACATGCCCGCCTCGCCATCCGGCTGCGCCGCGGCGCCCTGCGCATCCCGGCCGCGCAGGTCGTAGCACATCCACATCGCGCGCTGCGGCACTTCGTTGAAATTGCTGTCGCTGGCGGCCAGCACCCGCGCCCATACCTCGGGCGTGGCGCTGCGCCAGACGCCGCACAGCAGGCGCCGGAAACGCGGGTCGCGCGCAGCCTCGTGCTCGATGCGGTCGATGAAGGCCGGGCCGTGGTATTCGATCAGGTCTTCGAGTTCGCCGGCAGCGAGCGCGCCAAGGACGCGGGGACTATCGGTGCGGGCCAGGACCTCCAGCACCAGCCGCCATAACCCTTCGGGGTCGTTGACGCCGAGCCAGTCGCAGGCCTGCCAGACCCAGAACGAGCGAACCTCGTGCCGGCCGATGGCCGGATCATAGCGGCTGTAACGCTGGATATAGGCGTTGACGAGCCGTTTTTGCTCATGGGCTTCCATAGTTCCCCGATACTACCCGCCTGCAAAAAATGGGCACGGCCGATGGCCGAAGGCAGTGTTGCCACAAACGACCGCCAACGTTCGCGCGCCATCGCCTGCCCCGTTTGACCATACCGGGGCCGGGCTCACGCAACCGTCAGCAACCTGTCCAACCTGCCCTTGTCCGCCAGCAGCTCGGTGCTGCTCGACTCAAACACCACCCTGCCGCGGTCGAGCACCATCGCGCGCCGGGTCATGCCAAGCGCCAGGCGAGCGTGCTGCTCCACCACGATCACAGCCATGCCGCCTTCCTCGATCAAACAGCGGATCACATGCTGCAATTCCTGAACAATAATAGGCGCCAATCCTTCCATCGGTTCGTCAAGTAATAGCAGGACCGGGTTTACCATGAGCGCCCGGGCAATCGCCAGCATCTGCTGTTCGCCGCCGGACAACTGGTTGCCCAGGTTGCCGCGCCGTTCCTGCAGCCGGGGAAATACTTCATAGACCCGCGCGACGTTCCAAACGCCCGGACGCGCCACCGCCGTCAGGTGCTCCTCCACGGTCAGGGACGGGAACACGTAGCGCTCCTGCGGCACCCATCCCAGGCCGGCGGCGGCGCGCTGGTGCGCCGCCAACCGCGCCAGGTCGCGCCCTTGCCAGGACAGGCTGCCGCGCCGCAGCCGGGTCAGGCCCATCAGCGTCAGCAGCAGCGTGCTCTTGCCCACCCCGTTGCGGCCCAGCAAGGCCAGGCTCTCGCCGGCGTCCAGCGTCAGGTCGATGCCGTCCAGCACCACGGCGTCGCCATAGCCCGCGCTCAGCCCCTGCACCCGCAGCAGTTCAGTCATGCGTGGCCTCCCCCAGGTACACCTCCCTGACGCGGGGATCGGCGCCGACCTCCGCCGGCGTGCCCTCGGTCAGCACGCGGCCCCCCACCAGCACCGTGATGCGCTCGGCAAAGCGGAATACCAGGTCCATGTCATGCTCGATAAACAGGATGGTGATGTCGCGCGGCAAGCCGGCGATCACGCCGAACAGCTCAGCGCTCTCCCCGGCCGGGATGCCGGCCGCGGGCTCGTCCAGCAGCAGGATGGCGGGCCGGGTGGCCAGCGCCAGCGCGATTTCCAGCAAACGCTGCTTGCCGTATGGCAGGCTGCGCGTCTCGGTATCGGCATCGGCGTCCAGCCGCAGGCTGGCCAGCACCGCCATGGCCTCGTCGGCCAGAGCCTGCTGCGAGGCCACGGTGCGATGCCAGATCCGGGTGGCGCCGCTGCGCTCGGCCACCGCGAGCACCACGGATTCCAGCACCGTCAGGCCAGGGAACAAGGTGTTGATCTGGAAGGTTCGGGTCATGCCGCGCCGCACCCGCGCGTGCTGAGGCAGTTGCGTGATGTCCTCGTCGCCGAGCCAGATGCTGCCGCTTGTGGCCGGCAAGGCGCCGGTAAGCAGGTTGATGAAGGTGGTCTTGCCAGCGCCGTTTGGCCCGATCAGCGCATGGCGGGCGCCCGGCGGGAACTGCAGGGAGATATCCCTATTGGCGGCAAACCCGCCCCAGGACTTGGACAGCCCCTCGGTACGCAGCAACCTGGTCATGGCCGGTCTCCTCCCGGCTTGCGGCGCATGCCGCGGCGCAGCGCATCCAGCGCGCCCATCAGCCCGCCGCGCGCGAACAGCACGATCACCACCAGCAGCAGGCCAATCCAGAACTGCCAGTACACCGGATTGATGCCCGCCAGCACATCCTGCGCGATCATGAACACGGCCGCCCCGAGCAATGCGCCATACAGCCGGCCCGCGCCACCCAGCACCAGCATCACCAGCAGCTCCGCCGATCGCGGAAAGCCCAGCACGTCCATGCCGACGAACTGCGTCGTCTGCGCCAGCAGCCCGCCGGCCACGCCGGCCAGCGCCGCCGCCACGGCAAACACCGCGCCCAGGCGGCGCGGCACGTTTACGCCCAGCGCCGGCATGCGGCGCGCGCCCTCGCGCATGCCGCGCAGCGACAGCCCGAAGGGCGAAGCCACCAGCCTGCGCACCAGCACGAACAACAGGAACGTGACCACCAGGCTGTAAAGGTAGGCGGTCTTGCCGAACAGGTCGAACTCGAACAGCCCGAGCAACGGCGCCATCGCGACGCCCGACAGGCCATCCACGCCACCGGTCAGGAAGGCCGCCTTGTTGGCCGCCTCGAACAGCATCAGCCCGATGCCCAGCGTGACCATGAGCCGGGTCAGGTCGCCGCCGCGCACCACCAGGAAGCTCGCCAGCCAGCCCGCCAGGCCGGCCACCGCGCCGGCCGCAAGCAGGCCCGAGACCGGCTCGCCCCAGCCATGCGCGGCCAGCAGCCCGGCCGTGTAGGCGCCGAGGCCGAAGAAGGCCGCATGCCCCAACGAGACGATCCCGGCGTAGCCCAGCAGCAAGTCCAAAGACAGCGCGAAGAGCCCGGTGATCAGCACCTGGCTGCCGAGGATCAGGTAGCCGGGCAACAGGAAGAACACCGCCACCGGCACCAGCCAGAACACGATCTCGCCAGCGCGCCAGCGCCCGTCGGGCAGACGGGCGCGCCGCACGCTCGGGCGATTCGGTACCTCGTCAACGGCGCTCATGCCCGCCTCCCGTAGAGACCGGCCGGGAACAGCACCAGCAACACCACCATCAGCGCGTAGATGACAAAGGCGCCTACCGCCGGCACGTAATACTTGCCGGCCACATCGGCCACGCCCAGCAGCAGCGCCGCCACCAGCGGCCCGCGGATGGTGCCCGCGCCGCCCACCGCCACCACCAGCAGGAAATACACCATGTACTTGAGCGGAAACGACGGATCGAGCCCCAGCACGTCGATGCCCAGCCCGCCGCCCAGCCCGGCCAGCCCGGACCCAAGCGCGAAGGCCAGGCTGAATACCCGCTCCACATTGATGCCCAGGCCGCGCGCCGCCTGCTGGTTATCCACCGCCGCGCGCACCTGCGCGCCAAAGCGCGTGCGCGCCACCAGCCAGCCCAGCGCCGCGGTGATGACCACCACCACGCCGATCAGGAACAGGCGATAGGCCCCAAGGTCCAGGCCCGCCACCCGCACCTGGCCCAGCAGGAAGGCGGGGAGCGCCACCGGCTGCTGTCCCGGCCCGAACACGTAGGTGGCCCCCGCGATCGCCATGAAGGTCAGCCCGATCGAGAACAGCACCTGGTCGAGATGGCTGGCGCGGTACAGGCGCCGGTACAGGGTGCGCTCCAGCACCCAGCCCACGGCAGCCGCGAGCGCGAAGGCCAGCGGCAGCGTCGCCAGGAAGGGCACGCCGGCCCGGCTCATCAGCACCACCGCCACGTAGCCGCCGAACATGGCGAACGCGCCGTGAGCCAGGTTGACGAAATTCATCAGGCCCATGGTCACCGACAGCCCTACGCTGATCAGGAACAGCAGGCAGCCATAGGCCAGCCCGTCGAACAGCACGCCGAGGAAACTGGCGATCATCGCCGGCCCTCCCCCGGCCACGATGGCGGGCAACCAACCTTTGTCATGACGTCTCCTGTGGTCCGGTCGAGGCGGGCACTCACGCGCCCTCGAAGGTGGCGAATGGCAGCCCGACATAGTTCTCCGCGAGGGTCGCTGCGGCGGCGGGCGAAGCGGTAACGTATTCAAGCTCGGCTTGCTGCAGCCGCGCCATGAACGGGGTCTGGTCGGGAAAACGATGCAGCAACGAGGTCATCCACCAGGAGAAATGCTCGGCGCGCCAGACCCGCCGCAGGCAAGTGGCGGAGTATGCAGCAAGCAGGTCGTCGCGGCGCTCGCCATAGTGGGCGGCCAGTGCCCGCCCCAGCGTGCGCACGTCGGCCACGGCCAGGTTCATGCCCTTGGCGCCGGTGGGCGGCACGATATGGGCGGCGTCCCCGGCCAGGAACAACCGGCCATATTGCATGGGTTCCACCACGTGGCTGCGCATCGGCGTCACGCCCTTTTGCAGCACCGGGCCCTCGTTGAGCCGCCAGCCGTCGCCCGTCTCCAGGCGAGCGTGCAGTTCCTGCCAGATCCGCGCGTCGGGCCACTGGGCGAGATCCTCGTCGGGGCGGCATTGCAGGTAGAGCCGCGTGATCTGCGGCGAGCGCATCGAGAACAGCGCGAAGCCGCGCGCATGGCTGGCGTAGATCAGTTCCTGCGCGGCGGGCGCGGCCTCGGCCAGGATGCCCAGCCACGCAAACGGATAGGTCCGCTCGAACACCTGCAGCGCAGCCGGCGGAATCGCCCCGCGCGAGACGCCATGAAAACCATCGCAGCCTGCGATGAAGTCGCAATGCAGCGTGTGGCGCCTCGCGCCGTGCGCAAACGTGACGCTGGGCTTGCCGCCGTCGATGCCATGCAAGGCCACGCCGCCGACCTCGAACAAGATGGGCGCGCCATCCGCCAGGCGCGCGGCGATCAGGTCCTTGACCACTTCGTGCTGGCCATACACCGTAATGGCGCGGCCGCCGGTTGGGCCGGACAGATCGATGTGGTGGCGGACCCCGTCGTACAGCAGGTCGATGCCATGGTGGCGCAGGCCCTGGCGCTGCAGGCGCTCGCCCACGCCGGATGCCACCAGCAGGTCGACCGTCCCCTGCTCCAGCACGCCAGCCCGGATGCGTCCTTCCACGTGCTGGCGGCTGCAGTCCTCGATGACCACGGCATCGACGCCGGCGCGGTGCAGCAGATGGCCCAGCAGCAAGCCTGCCGGCCCGGCGCCGATGATCGCGACCTGGGTGCGCATCCTGGTCTCCCGCCTCCCGTTTTCGTTGCCCGCCTGGCCGCCCGGATGGGCCGTGGCGGCAGCGCCCGGCCTCTGATGCTGGGCATTGTCAGACGCGCCACTTCATTTTGCAATCGGGGGTTCTTGCGATACGGCGCGTACGGCTGCCGGGACTGCGGCAACGCTCAGGGCGGGAGGATCGCCACGTACGCCAGGCCCCGCCAACCCGGCGGCCACCAGCAGCGTGCCGTTACGCGTGGGCGTGAAGGCGGGCACCATGACCGGCTCCGCTGGCACCGTCGCGCCGGCGCTGGCCTTGCGCGGCAGGGCGGGGAACCGCCGCGTGCTTGCCCAGGCGGCCGCCCAGCGCCCAGTACACGTGCACGCCAGCTAGCAGCAGATAGATGCAGGTAACCGCAAGTGCGACCATGGCGGCAGGATTCCTATCTGTGATCTGTGAGAAGATGACCCGGTTCGGGTCCACCAGCTTAAGCCAGCCACGCGGCGCCCTGCCGGGCAGTGACGAAATGCCGCACCGCTTGCCGCGGCTTGGGCAGCGAGGATCCGAGCCCTTCCGCAAGGAGATCGCCATGTCATCTGACCGACGCCGCTTCCTTGGCGGCAGCGCATGCCTCGCCGCCGCACTCGGCATGGCCTGCGGCGCCTTGCCCGCCGGCGCGCTCGCGGCGCTGGCCGCACCTGGCCCGTTGCGCCGCCCGCTGCCCGGCGGCCACGAAACCCTGCCGGTGATCGGCATGGGCACGGCCAACACCTTCAACGTAGGAACCGAGCGCGCCGAACGCGCCCCGCTGGCCGAGGTCCTGGCCCTGCTGCTGCAAACCCCCGGCTCGGTGATCGACACCGCGCCCAGCTACGGCAGCGCGCAAAGCGTCACCGGCGACCTGCTGAAAGACGCCAATGCCCGCGGCAAGGTCTTCCTGGCCACCAAGATCTCCACCTCCGCCGGCAGTTCGGCGCAGGCGCAATGGGCACAGTCGCTGCGCGACCTGCATAGCGATACCGTGGATCTGCTACAGGTCCACAACCTGATCGACTGGCGCGACAACCTGCGCTTTGCGCGCCAGTTGAAGGATCAGGGCAAGACGCGCTATGTCGGCATCACCCACTATCGCGAGGACGCGCACGAAGCGTTGGCGCAGATCGTGCGCAGTGAACGCCTGGATTTTGTGCAACTGAACTACTCCCTGGCCGAGCGCAATGCCGAGCGCACGCTGCTGCCGCTGTGCCAGGAGCGCGGCGTCGCCGTGCTGGTCAATCGCCCGTTCCAGGACGGACGCCTGTTCCGCGCCGTCAAGGACCGGCCGCTGCCCCCCTGGGCCGGCGAGATCGACAGTGCGTCATGGGCCCAGATCTTCCTGAAATTCATCGTCAGCCACCCCGCGGTGACGGCGGCGATCCCCGCCACCTCCAAGCCCCGCAACATGCAGGACAATCTCGGCGCGGGCCTTGGCCGCATGCCCGATGCCCGCCAGCGCGAGCGCATTGCCGCGCTGCTGGCTGCCTGAGCCCATCATGGCAAACCCCACGAGCCCCACGAACACCACGCAGGCCACCCGGCACGGGCTTGGCATCCAGCCCGGCGAAGGCGGCGCCGTCGTGGCCGGGTTCCTGTTCTTCTTCTGCCTGTTCGCCAGCTACTTCATGCTGCGCCCGGTGCGGGAAACCATGGGCATTGCCGGCGGCGTGCAAAACCTGCAATGGCTGTTTACCGCCACCTTCGTGGTCATGCTGGTGGCCATCCCGTTCTATGGCTTGTGCAGCGCGCGGCTGCCCCGCCGGCGTTTCGTGCCCTGGGTCTATGCGTTCTTTATCGCCAACCTGCTGGGTTTTGCGGTGGCCACGCGTGGCGCGCCGGACAGCATCTGGCTGGCGCGGGTGTTCTACGTCTGGCTGTCGGTCTTCAACCTGTTCGTGGTGTCGGTGGCGTGGAGCCTGATGGCGGATGTGTTCCGTCCCGGCCAGGCGCGCCGGGTGTTCGGCCTGCTGGCCGCCGGGGCCAGCGCGGGCGGCCTGGCCGGCCCGCTGCTAGGGGGCTGGCTGGTGACGCGCATCGGCCTGACCGGGCTGATGGTGCTGTCGGCCGCGCTGCTGGCGGCCACGCTGCCCGGCGTGGGCTACTTGTTTGGCTGGCGCAAGCGCGCCGGCGCGGGCGTGCCGGTGGCGGACGATCCGGTGCCGGTGCAGGACCCGGCCCACCCCATCGGGGGCGGGCTCTGGGCGGGGCTTACACTGGTGGCGCGGTCGCGCTACCTGCTTGGCATCAGCCTGTTCGTGATCCTGCTGGCCACGGCCAGCACCTTTCTCTACTTCGAGCAGGCCAGGCTGGTAGCGCAGACCTTCCCCAGCCGCATGCAGCAGACCCAGGTGTTCAGCGCCATCGACGCCATCGTGCAGGCGCTGACCATCCTGGTGCAGGTGTTCCTGTCGGGGCGCATCGCCCGGCGCTATGGCGTGACCTCCCTGCTCACGGCGGTGCCGCTGGCGGTGGCGGCGGGCTTCCTGGTGCTGGCGCTGTGGCCGGCATTCGGCGTGCTGGCCGGCGTGATGATCCTGCGCCGCGTTGGGGAATACGCCTTGCTGCGCCCAGGGCGGGAGATGTTGTTTACCGTGGTGGATGCCGAGACCAAGTACAAGGCCAAGAATGTGATTGACACCGCGGTCTATCGCGCCGGCGATGCCGTCAGTGCCTGGATCAAGACCGCCATCGATGGGCTTTCCGGCCACCCGGCCGTGGTGGCGCTCACCGGCGCCGTGCTGGCGCTGGGATGGGCCTGGCTGGGATGGTGGCTTGGCCGGCAGCATGAAGGCCAGGCCGGGACCGCGCCGTCGGTGTCCCGCGCTGGCATGGCGCCGGTGCCGCGCGATCGCAGCGGCGCCTGAGCCGGCTTGTTGATGCAGCGGCGACAAACACGATACGCGAATCAGGCTTTGTCCTACACTGCATCCGCCGTCGCAGTGCGGATAATTGTGACTGTTGTGACGGATTATTTTTTGAGGAGTCTCGATGAAACCCGGAATAACAAGCCTCAAGGCAGCCGCGCTGGCTGCCGCCCTTGCCCTTGGCGGCATCGCCCACGCCCAGCTTGCGCCGCCCCAGCCGCAGCAGCCACAGGGCGAGCGGGCCACGAGAACGCCCATGCCGGCCCAGCCGGCGCGGCACAAGAAGCATAAGCACAAGCACCATCACAAGAAGGCGCCGCCCCAGGCTGCCCCGGGCGCCGACGCTGCGCCGCCTCCTCCGGCCCCGCAATCGCCCCCACCGCCGCCGCGCCCCGCCCCCTGACCGGCGTGCTCACGGTGACATTGGCGTTACATCTGCTAACCGCGCCAATATATTCCGCAGACGCCTGACCCCTAAGATGACGTCATTGGCCAGCCGCCCTCGCTGGCCGTCTCAAGGAGTCAGTCATGCGCAACACCCATCGTGCCACCCGCGTCATCGGCGCGGGCCTCATCGCCGCCGCGCTGCTGGCCGCAGGACCTGCCTCGGCACGCGACCGCTACCACGATGGCGGCTACCATGGCGGTGGCGGTTCGGCCGGCGCGGTAGCGCTGGCCATCGGCGCCTTGGTCGGGCTGGCAGTCGTCGGTACCGCCATGGCCAGCCAGCCGGTCGTCGTAGCCGCGCCGCCCCAGCCGGCATATGGCCCCCCGCCGGGATACTGCTATCGGGATTACGATCGCGCGTACGTGCCATGCGGGCCGCAGCCGGCGCCTTATTACTATCAGCAGGCGCCGCAGCCGCAATACCAGGGGTATCAGGGATACCAGGGGTACCAGGGGTACCAGGGGTATCAAGGGTACTGAGCGCGGCTACTGGCAAGCACCGCCCTAGTCCCCCATCGTTACCATCCGCCGGATCGCCTGCCCGGTGCGTAGCCGGTCGAAGCCTTCATTGATGTCTTCGAGCCGGAGCGTGCCAGTCAGCAAACGGTCCACCGGCAGCTTGCCCTGGCGGTACAGCGCGATCTACGCGCGAGGCGCCCGCCGCCAGCGCGCCCGGCACGGCCGACAAACCCACGCCGCCGTCCCCACCACCGCCACGCCCCATGCGTACCTGCGCGGTATTGACCACCGCGCCAGGGCCCGTCATCACCGCGCAGCCCAACCGCGCGGCCAGCTCCATCGGCAGCTCGCGCGGCACCACCGGGACCAGGGCCGCAGAGCCACTTGGCGATGCATCGAATTTTCACTCAATGAAAATTCATAGCCTTTGTTTGACCTGCAAACCGGCTCATGCATAAGATCATCCACAAAAGATTTCATTAAACGAAATGCTGCGGCGCACCCGCGCACACGGCACAACCACCGGGCACTGCCGCCAAGGCGGCGCCTGCGAGGAGACAACGATGCACCGACGCGCCACCCTCCGCCTGGCCGCCATGGCCTGCGCCGCCCTGTGCGCCCAGCTTGCGCTGCCGGCACGGGCAGTGGACAACTACCCCGCCAAGCCGCTGCGGCTGGTGGTGCCCTTCACCCCCGGTGGCACCACCGACATCCTCGCGCGCCTGGTGGCGCAGAAGCTGGGCGAGGCGCTGGGACAAACCGTGGTGGTGGACAACCGGCCCGGCGCGGGCGGCAACATCGGCGCAGATGCCGTGGCCAAGGCCGCGCCGGACGGCTACACGCTGCTGATGGGCACGCTCGGCACCCAGGTCACCAACCAGTTCATCTACGCGCGCATGCCATACGACTCGGCCAAGGACTTCGCGCCGGTGACGCTGGTTGCCAACTCGCCCAATGTGTTGCTGACCAATGCCACGCTGCCGGTCAAATCCGTGGCCGAGCTGATCGCGCTGGCCAAGCAGCGGCCGGGCGGCCTCAACTACGCCTCCACCAGTACCGGCGGCTCGCCGCACCTGTCCGGCGAGTTGCTCGACAGCATGGCCGGCGTGAAGATGCAGCACGTGCCGTACAAGGGCGCGGCGCCCGCGATGACCGACCTGCTGGCGGGCCAGGTCAACCTTATGTACGACAACCTGCCCTCGGCGCTGGCGCAAATCCAGGCCGGCAAGGTGCGCGCGCTGGCGGTGACCAGCCCGCAGCGCTCGCCCATCCTGCCGGATGTGCCCACCGTGGCGGAATCCGGCCTGCCCGGCTACGTGGTGAACTCATGGTTCGGCCTCCTGGCCCCGGCCGGCACGCCGCCCGCGCTGGTGGCGCGCCTGCAGCAAACCGTGGCCAGGATCCTGGCCACGCCCGAGGTCAAGCAGCGCATCGAGCAGCTTGGCGCGGTGCCCGGCGGCGAATCCCCCGCCGCCTTCGCCGCCGTGATTCGCGCCGATACCGAGAAATGGTCGCGCGTGATCAAAAGCGCAGGCATCCAGGCCCAGTAACCCCAAGACGCCACGCAAGACAACAAACCAAGGATCCCGTCATGGCAGCAAAGACCCTCCGCATCGGCTCGGGCTCCGGCTGGTGGGGCGACCGCGTCGAACCCGCAGCGCTGAGCGCGCAGCACGGCAAGCTCGATTTCCTCTGCTTCGAGACCATGGCCGAGGCCACCGTCAGCGCCGCGCAGGTGCGAAAGCGCCGCGACCCCGCCTTCGAAGGCTACGACACCTACCTCGATGAACGCATGCGCGCCGTGCTGCCGCACTGCATCGCCAACGGCACGCGCATCGTCAGCAACCAGGGCTGGATCAATCCGCTGGGCGCTGCGCGGCGCATCGCCCGGCTGTGCGAGGAGCTCGGCCTGGCCGGCGTGAAGGTCGCGGCCATCACCACCACCGACCTGACCAGCTCCATCTGCGACCAGCCCCTGGAAATCCTGGAAACCGGCGCGCCCATCGCCACCCTGCGCGACTCGCTGATCTCGGCCGAGCCGTATGAGGGCGCGGAGCCGATCGTGCGCGCGCTGGAAGCCGGCGCGCAGATCGTGGTGACGGGCCGCGTGGCCGATCCCTCGTTGTTTCTCGCACCGATGATGCATGCGTTCGGATGGAAAACTGAAGACACCGAACTGCTCGCGCGCGGCAGCGCCATCGGCCATTTGCTGGAATGCGGCGCACAGGTGACCGGCGGCTATTTTGGCGATCCGGGCTACAAGGACGTGCCCGAGCCGTGGAACCTGGCCTTCCCGATTGCCGAGGTGGACGCGAGCGGAACGGCCGTGATTTCCAAGGTGGCCGGCACCGGTGGCCGCATCGACCTGCAAACGGTCAAGGAGCAGATGTTCTACGAGGTGCACGACCCGCGACGCTACATCACGCCGGACGTGGTGGTGGACTTCACCACGGCGCAACTGGAGCAGCTTGCGCCCGACCAGGTCCGCGTGAGCGGCATCAGCGGATCGCCGCGCACGCCCACGCTCAAGGTATCGCTGGGCTGCACGGAGGGCTTTATCGGCGAGGACATGTTCTTCTACGCCGGCCCCGGCTGCCTGGAAAAGGCGCGGCTGGCCAAGACCATCCTTGAGCACCGGTTCCAGCTGGCCGCGCTGGACGCGCAGGCGCTGCGCATCGACTTCCTCGGCGTCAACGCCATCCACGGCGAGGCCTCGCCGGCGCCGTCCTGCGAGCCCAACGAGATCGCGGTGCGCGTGGCCGCGCGCACCCTCACCCGCGCCGAAGCCGCCAAGGTCGGCCGCGAGATCGACAGCATGGCCGTGTGCGGGCTCGCCTCCACCGGCAAGCGCGTACCGCACCAGGAGCGCACGCGCGAGATCATCGGCGTGTGGTCGGCCCTGGTGCCGCGCGTGCAGATCAGGTCCGAGATCCACTTCCTTTGATCCCCTTTCTTGGATCCACTCCTTTTGATTCGCTGCGAGGCACATGACATGAAAGTTCTGCTACGGCGCGTGGCGCATACCCGTTCCGGCGACAAGGGCGATATCTCGAATACCTCGGTCATCGCCTACGACGCCGCGTTCTACCCGTATCTCAAGGCGCAGCTCACCGCCCAAGCCTTCAAGACCCTGTATGGCGGCGTGGTCACCGGCAAGGTCGAGCGCTTCGAAGCCGACGGGTTGGAGGTGCTCAACTTCGTCGCGCATGGCGCGCTGGGCGGCGGGGTCTCGCGCAGCCTGGCGCTCGACAATTATGGCAAGGCGCTGGCCAGCGCGGTGCTGCGGTTCGAGGTGGAGGTGCCCGAGGCATTGGCGCCGTTGCTGCGGGGTCCGGTGCAATAGCTGCTGCTTAGCTGCTGCTTAGCTGCCGTTTTCACCTCTTTACTGGCTTCCTTGAAAAGTTTGCGGTTCGCAACTAATATGGTTGCGATCCGCAACCAATGGAGCCACCATGGATATCGTCGAGTCCCTGCCCGAGTCGCGTGACGACACCATCGCTGCGCTCAGGGTGTTCTCCAGAAAGCTGGTCCGCGAGCTTGGCTTTATGCGGACCACCCTGGCCGATAGCCAGCTGGCGCCCTCCGCGGTGCACGCCATCATCGAGATCGGGCTGGCACCGGGGCTGCAGGCGCGCGACTTGGCCAGCATCCTGCGCCTGGACAAGTCCAACACCAGCAGGCAGCTCGCCAAGCTCGAAGCGTTAGGGCTGGTGGTTCGCACCGCTGCCAATGAAGACGGCCGCTCGTCCCACCTGTACCTGACCGAGGCAGGCACCCGCTTGCACCACCAGATTGATGGTTTTGCCACGGAACAGGTCTCCAGCGCATTGCGGCGGCTGACCCCGGCCGACCAGCAATTGCTGGTGCGCTCCCTGGCGATCTATGCGGATGCGCTCGCAGCCGACAACGCGCAAATAACAACTGCGGACGATGCCGACGCGCACAGCGGGATACAGGAAGGCTATCGGCCGGGGTGCATCGGCGACATCGCCAGCCTGCATGCCCGCTTCTATTCGCAACTGGCAGGCTTCGGCAGCTTCTTCGAGCACAAGGTGGCCACCGAACTCGCCAGCTTCGCCACCAGCCTTCCTTCGACAAACAAGCAATTGTGGCTGTGCCTGGAGGGCGGCCGGTCGCTGGCCAGCATCGCCATCGATGGCGACCCGGCCACCGGGCTCGCGCACCTGCGCTGGTTTATCGTCGACAACGCCTTGCGGGGCACCGGCATCGGACGCCAATTGCTGGAACGCGCGCTGGCCTTCGCGGACGCCCGCTTCGAGCAAACCTACCTGTGGACATTCAAGGGGCTCGATGCCGCGCGCCATCTCTATGAGTCCCATGGCTTTCAACTTGCGGAGGAGGCACCAGGCCAGCAATGGGGGGCTGCGGTGACAGAGCAGCGCTTTGTGCGCAATGCCGGCAAGGGGCCATCTTGATGTGCGGCAAGGGCCGCGGCCATGCTCAGCCGCCTGTTCACTCGCGGCCAGCCAGCTCCAAGGCAAACACCACGCGCTGCAGCCACTTTTCGGTCTGGACATCAACGCGGCCAAAGTAGCAGCCAAAATGATGGTGGGCCTCATCGCCGCGCCAGGTCTTTCGATGCCGCACCACCTGCAGCGCCAGGTTCAGCGCGCCCAGTTCGCCAAAGTCCAGCTGGCATTGCGGGATTCGCGTACCGACCGGCAAACGATCCGGGCCAACTCGCATGGAGCGCAAGCCCACGCCGGACACAGACACGTCAGCCACTTCCATTTCCACAAGCTGGCCGTCGCTTAACAGAAGCTGGCAACGAAAGTTCTTGTCCTCCTGCGGGCGGACGCGGAAATGCCTGCGGCGCGGGACTTGGTAGATCCCGGTGGGGTACGGGGCGAGAAATGCCGGTCCGCCATCAAAACGGGTGACGGCGGCGCAAGCGATGCGGAACTGGAACGTGATGTCGCCCATCGATGCCGAAGCCGCCATATCGCTGGCGTTCAGGATCGCCTCCAGCTCCACGCCGTTGCGGCACCAGGCGAGCACGCAGGTGCCTTTGGATGGGGCGATAAACAGAAAGCTCGAGGCCACCCGGCACTGCTGCGCAGGATGGAGATGGAGCCGGATGCGCTTGCGCACCAGATCCTGGAGGATCTCAAGCACCTGGCCCGGATCGCTGATCCGCTCGATATCGCCGTTTGCCGCCAATGGAAGCGGCAAGGACGTGCCTATGGCTGTCGAGGCCATGGTAGTGGTGCCGGGTGGCCCGGGAAAACTGCGGCGCTAGCGCTACGATTCATTGCAACTAACTCATTTTAGGTATTGGATCGGACGACGCACCACGCGTCCAGCTTCGAGGCTGCATGCTCGGCTTCGTAGTTTTCACTTTTCGTTGCATGGCGACGGCTCTAACGGCATCGCCGAACGGGTTCTTGAGGCGTCTGCCTCTTTCCCGCCAATTTCCTGGCACTACCATGCGGGTCATCCTCTCGCGCGCCCGGATTAAAGATCCGCATATTCCTGCCGTTAGGCAACGTTTGGCGGCCATGCTTGCGGTCGCCCTTCGCCTTCGCCTGCCAGCCAGACCAACCCATGCACACATTTGATCCCGCTTCGATTCGCCCGCCGTCACCGGATGGGTTCCAGCACGCGCTTGAGGACGAGATCCGCGAGATGCTTGACGTGCTGGCCACGCAGGAGCGCTACCTTGACTTGCGCTTGCCGGACGGGCGCACCCTGCGCTCGCGGGTGTTGTTCGTGGATGCGGCAGCGCGCCTGTTTACGCTTGAGGGATGCGAGAGCGAGCCTGACAATCAGGCGATACTGGCCAGCGCGCAGAGCGAGCTTTCGACTGTGCTCGATGATGTATCGGTCACGCTTGCCCTCGGCGCCCCGCAGCGCTGCGTATTCGCCGGCGCCCCCGCATTCGCCGTGCCGTTCCCGCAGAGGCTGTCGCAGGTGCAGCGGCGGCGGGACTACCGGGCGGAGACGCTGGATTTCAAGTACACGTTCAAGACCGGGCTGCCTGACGGCAGCGCGCTCATCCTGGACATTGCCGACCTGTCGACTTCTGGCGTGGGATTGCGCTCGCGCGCACCGGATGCAACTGCGCTGGCCGTCGGAACGGTGCTCCCCAAAGGCATCCTCAGCTTCGGCACGCTGGCCAGGCTCGAGGTAGGTGTTCGCGTGGTTCGTTACCAGCTGGTGAACACAGGCGCTGATGTGGTACACCACTACGGCTGCGAATTCGTCGCGTTCGATCAAGCTGCCCTGCTCGCCTGATCCGCCCTTGGAGTCATACATGCCCCACCCGCATCGCGCCATTGGCGCCCTGCTGCTTTCGATGTTCTCGCTGACGGCCACGGCCCGCGACTCGCTTTGCACGAAGGACGAACAGGTTGCGTTCTCCTGCACGGTCAAGGGCAACAAGCTTGTGTCGCTCTGTGCTTCGCCGGATCTCTCCAAGACCAAGGGGTATGTGCAGTACCGCTTCGGAAAAAAGGGCGCCGTCGAGCTGGCGTATCCGAAACTCACGGAGGATCCGCGCAAGCACTTCCGGTGGGGTGTCACGGCATACTCCGGCGGCGGCACCGATTACTTCAGGTTCTCCAACGGCGGCTACGACTATGTGGTCTATGCCGGCAGCGGCAAGGGCTGGGAGAAGGAAGGGCTGGTCGTGGAGAAAGACCAAAAGCGCATCGCCAGCCTGCCTTGTCGTGATGGCGGGCTGGGCCCGGACAATTGGGCGGTGATGTATTCCGCAGGCTTGCCGGAACTGGACCAGAGCAAGCCGACGGAACAGTTCGACATGCCTTGAGGGCGCGGCCGGCCTGGATACTCGCTACTCGCCTAGCGCCCGGCGCGCCCACGCACTAGTGATGCGCCGCGCCTCCTCCTTTAGCCTGCGCGCCATCTTCGCCTCGCGAAACAAGATCCGCTCGCTCAGCGCCGCCACGCTCAACGCGCCCAGCGGGCGGCCTTCGTAGTCAAGCAACGGCACGGCGATGCCACCCATCTTGTCGACCACCCAATCCAGGAACAAGGCATAGCCGCGCGCGCGGGCGGCCTCGATCTGCTCGCCAATCACCTCGGGCGTGAGGCGCGGGTAACGCGCGCGCTGCACCTTGCCAAGCGTGGCCCGCGCAGCGCGCTCGGTTTCCGGCATCCAGGCCAGCACCGCCAGGCTGCCTGCGCCCACCCCGAGCGGGCGGCGTGTGCCGATCTCGACATAGTTGGCGCGGATCGGGAAGGTGCCCAGCTCGATATCCGCCACCACCGATTCGCCCCGGCTCGCCAGGGTGAGCACGGCGGTATCCTCGAACTCCTCCACCAGCCGCTCCAGGCTCGGCCGCGCCAGCGCGCGCAGGTCGACCCGGCGCTGGGCCACGTCGGCCAGCTGGAAGATCTCCGGCCCGATGCCAAAGCGCCGGCTCGCATCGCGGGTCACGAAGCCCTCCGCCACCAGCAGCTCCAGCAAGCGCGACGCGGTGGCCGGGTCCAGCCCGGTGGCGCGCGCCACGTCGGACAGGCGGCGCACTTGCGGGTCGGACAGGGCACGCAGGATCCAGAGGGCGCGTTGTACTGGCGAGGCGCGAGATGCCGCAGGCTCCTGGACGGCGTTCATGCACTTACCCGGGAGCGAGCGGGCGAGGCGGGAAGGCAATATGGCGAGTGCATTGGCATGTGCTGCAGCGCATGGGTAGAACCGGCATTTAAGCCGCAGCCACCGGCCGGGTCAACCGCCCCGGCCAGCCACCCCACGATTTTGGCCAAACTGGTGGCGCCCAGGGCCAAATCCGCCGCTTCGGGCGTCCATGGCCAACCGGATCGACGTATAGTCTCTGCTGACGAAAGACGCCGCGCCAGGGCTCGCTCCGCGCGGTGCTGACTTACGTCCCCAGACATCGAGCCGGCGCCCGAGCTGCCTGCCATCACCAAGGACAACATCATGAAGACCAAAGCCGCCATCGCATGGAAAGCCGGTGCCCCGCTGACCGTGGAAGACGTGGACCTGGACGGCCCGCGCGCCGGCGAGGTGCTGGTGGAGATCAAGGCCACTGGTATTTGCCATACCGACTATTACACGCTGTCGGGCGCCGACCCGGAAGGCATCTTCCCGGCCATTCTCGGCCATGAAGGCGCCGGCATCGTCACCGACGTGGGACCGGGCGTGACCTCGCTCAAGCCGGGCGACCACGTGATTCCCCTCTACACGCCGGAATGCCGCCAGTGCAAGTTCTGCCTGTCGCGCAAGACCAACCTTTGCCAGGCGATTCGCTCGACCCAGGGCAAGGGCCTGATGCCTGACGGCACCTCGCGCTTTTCCATCGACGGCAAGCCGATCTTCCATTACATGGGCACGTCCACCTTCGCCAACCACATCGTGGTGCCGGAGATCGCGCTGGCCAAGATCCGCCCGGACGCGCCGTTCGACAAGGTTTGCTACATTGGCTGCGGCGTGACCACCGGCGTAGGCGCGGTGCTGTTTACCGCCAAGGTGGAAGCCGGTGCGAACGTGGTGGTGTTCGGCCTCGGCGGCATTGGCCTGAACGTGATCCAGGCGGCCAAGATGGTGGGCGCCGACAAGATCATCGGCGTGGACCTGAACCCGGGCCGCGAAGCCATGGCGCGCAAGTTCGGCATGACGCATTTCATCAACCCGAACGACGTCGAGAACGTGGTGGACCATATCGTGCAGCTGACCGATGGCGGCGCCGATTACTCGTTCGAGTGCATCGGCAACACCAAGGTCATGCGCCAGGCGCTGGAGTGCTGCCACAAGGGCTGGGGCAAGTCGATCATCATCGGCGTGGCCGAGGCCGGCGCGGAAATCTCCACCCGTCCGTTCCAGCTGGTGACCGGGCGCGAATGGAAAGGTTCGGCCTTCGGCGGCGCGCGCGGCCGCACCGATGTGCCCAAGATCGTCGACTGGTACATGGAAGGCAAGCTCAACATCGACGACCTGATCACCCACACCCTGCCGCTGGAGCGCATCAACGAGGGCTTTGACCTGATGAAGCGCGGCGAGTCGATCCGCTCGGTCGTGCTGTACTGAGGCCGGCCATGCTCGAACTCCTCTCCGAGCACGGCTGCTTCGGCGGCGTGCAGCGCTTCTATCGCCATGCATCGGCCACCATCGGCCTGCCGATGCGCTTCTCGGTGTTCCTGCCGGCGCAGGCATTGGTCCAGCCCGAACAGCGCCTGCCCGCGCTGTTCTACCTGGCCGGCCTGACCTGCACGGAAGAGACCTTCATGATCAAGGCCGGCGCGCAGCGCTATGCCGCCGAGCACGGCCTGATCCTGGTGGCGCCGGATACCAGCCCACGCGACACCGGCATTGCCGGCGAGGCCGAGTCGTGGGATTTCGGCGTGGGGGCGGGCTTTTACCTGGACGCCACGCAGGCGCCGTGGAGCCAGCACTGGCGCATGGAAAGCTACGTGGCGCAGGAGCTGTTCGACCTGGTCACCACGGCGCTGCCCGCGGATCCGCAGCGCGTCGGGGTCTTTGGCCACTCCATGGGCGGGCATGGGGCCCTGGTGCTGGCGCAGCGTCACCCCGGGCGATTCGGTTCGGTATCGGCGTTTGCGCCAATCGCGGCGCCCACGCGTTGCCCCTGGGGCGAGAAGGCGTTTAGCCGCTACCTGGGCGAGGATCGCGCCAGCTGGGAGCAATACGATGCCTCGGCGCTGATGGCGCGCCAGGCAAAGGCGCCCTTCCCGCGCGGCATCCTGGTCGACCAGGGCCTCGCCGACAAATTCCTTGCCGAGCAGCTGTATCCCGAGGCGTTCGAGGCAGCGTGCGCCGCCGTTGGGCAGCCGCTGATGCTGCGCCGGCACGAGGGCTACGACCACGGCTACTACTTCATCTCGACCTTGATGGAGAACCATATCCGGCATCACGCAGCGCAGCTCTGAACCGCGCCGCTGGCGAGGGGGCACGGCAGGGGGCCGGCCCCCGCACGCCATAGCCATGACCGCCAGCAGAAGACGCCCATCCTGGCGAGTGCCGACAAGGTACACTTCCGTGTGATCTACACACGGCGCGGCGCCGATGGCACCGTGCTGAGCCAACACGACAATGTCTGGATCGTGACGCGCGTGCAGCAGCGCTGGGGCATTGCCCTGCGTTCCTACTAAAGCCAGCCAAAGCCACCGGCATGGGCCAGGCTTGATGACACCGACACCATGAGCAACCTGACCGCCATCGAACTCAAGGCCTTCGTGCCCGCCCGGGACTTCGCGCTCTCCAAGCAGTTCTACCAGGACCTGGGTTTCGTCATGCCGTGGAGCGACGACAGCCTGGCCTACCTGCACTGCGGGTCATGCAGCTTCATGCTGCAGAATTTCTACGTGCAGGACCTGGCCGAAAACCTGATGATGCACCTGCTGGTGGAGGACGTGGAGGCCTGGTGGGATAAGGTCAATGCGCAGGACCTCGCGGGGCGCTACGGCGTGCGGCTGGTACCGCCGCAGGACCAGGCCTGGAAGATGCGGGACTTCGTGCTGCTGGATCCGTCAGGGGTGCTGTGGCGTATCGGGCAGAACCTGGCGTAAGGCCATCTCGCTTGGGCACGTGGCGCCGCTTGGTAATACGTTGAAACAAGCCGGTGAACACTGAAACGGAATCGGCCTGGCGCCGCGTTGCCCGCCGGCAGGCCACGCTGCTAGCATCCGCCGGGAATGCGACAACCCCGGCGACCACCCCGAAGGACATCACGAAGGACATCACGATGATCCGCAGCGCCCGTACTTCCCGCCTGATTCCCGTGGCGGCCACGTTATGGCTGGCATCCGCCGCCTTTGCGCAGGGCTCGCCCGCCGGCGGCGACGAAGCCATGAACGCGATCCAGAGCAATTTCGCGCGCATGACGCCTTCGCCGCGCACGGTGGACAGCATCAACCAGGAGCTGCGGCAGAACCATGCCGCGCCGATGGGCGCCAGCGGGCGTGGCGGGGGCCGCGGCCGGGGTCGCCAGCGCTCGCAGGACAGCACCCAGAATGGCACGGCCGGCACCACCGCGGCTACGCCGCCGGCCAGCCAGGATCCGGGCCTTCACGCTAACGCCCCCTCGACTGCCGGGGCAACCGCTCCGGCCAGCCAGTAGCGCTCGCTTTATGCCTGCGCGGCTCCAAAACGCTCGCGGTATTCACGGGGCGTGATGCCCAACTGGCGCAGGAACGCGCGCCGCAGCCCTTCGTCCGAACCGAAGCCTGTGCGCGCCGCAACGGCCTTGAGCGGCAGTTCTCCCTGCTCAAGCAGCCGCCGCGCCCCTTCTATGCGTGCCGACTCGATAAACGCCATCGGGCTGGTACCCGCCTCCCGCGCAAACACCCGCCGGAAATTGCGCTCGCTCATCGCCACCCGCCCCGCCATTTCCTCCAGCGTGAAATCGTGCGCCAGGTCGGACAGGATCCAGTCCTGCACCCCGCGAATGCCGGCATGGCTGGTCGCCTGGCTGGCCAGGTGCAGGCTGTACTGCGATTGCCCCCCTGGACGCTTGAGGTAGACCACCAGCTCACGCGCCAGGTATAGGGCCAGTTCCCGCCCGAGATCCTCCTCCACCACGGCCAGCGCCAGGTCGATGCCCGCGGTCACCCCGGCGGACGTCCACAGGTTGCCCTGGCGGATAAAGATGGCATCCGCATCCACCTCCACGGCCGGAAAGCGCTGGCGCAGCAGCGTGGCCACGCTCCAGTGCGTGGTGGCGCGGCGCCCGTCCAGCACGCCCGCCGCCGCCAGGAAGAACGTGCCCGAACACAGCGCAATCAGCCGCCCGATGCGTGGCGCCACCGCGCGCGCCCACGGCACGATGCCTTGCGCCTCCCCCATGGCCCGCTCGATGTCGCGCGCGCCGACGATCACTGCGATATCGGGCAGCAGCACCGTATCGAGCCGAGCCGTGGCCTCCAGCGTCATCAGCGTGTCCGAGCGCACCGGGCCAGCCTCCAGCGCCACCACCCGCGTGACATAGGCTGGCGGCTGCCCGAGCTGGGCCAGCCGCACATTGGCGTAGTCGAACACCGTCAGCGGGCCGATCGCCTCCATGGCCTTGAAGCCGGGGTACACCACGATATCCACCCGCCTTGGGGCGGAGACTGCCTGCGCTTGCATTGATCTGACCGGAGCACAAAGCGGCGATCTTAACCCAGCGGGCCATCCGCCACCGTGCGGGCACAAGCATATGCAGCGGCCGCATTAGTCGCTGGACGTGCAAGCTTGTGCCAACAAATTCGTTCTGTTGCAGTGAACCTGTTCTTAGCATGGTGCATATCGTCCACATCCCACCACATCGGGCATGCCGGACATCCAAGACCTACAGCAGCCCAACGAGGAGTGTCATGCATCAAGAGCCAGAGCAGCCGCCCGCCGACCATCTTCCCGTCTCCGCGGACACCCCGCGCAGCACCGGCACCCTGAGCCGCCGCGGCTGGCTCCAGGCAGCCGGCACGCTGGCCGTGGCCAGTGGCGTCGCGCCCTTTATCTGGACGTCCCGGGCTAGCGCCGCGGGGCAGCTCAAGCCGATCAAGCTGGCCTGGAACGCCAGCGGCGTGTGCCTGGCGCCGGTCGCCGCGGCCGTGAAGGAAGGCATCTTCCGCAATCATGGGCTAGAGGTGGAGCTGATCAACTTCGGCGGCTCCACCGACCAGTTGCTGGAAGCCATCGCCACCAAGAAGGCGGACGCGGGCGTGGGCATGGCGCTGCGCTGGCTCAAGCCGCTCGAGCAAGGCTTCGATGTGAAGCTGACCGCCGCCACCCACGGCGGCTGCATGCGGCTGCTCACCCTGCGCAACTCCGGCGTGACCGACCTGAAGAGCCTCAAGGGCAAGACGGTCGCGGTCAGCGACATGGCCAGCCCGGCCAAGAACTTCTTCTCCATCCTGCTGGCCAAGCGCGGCATCGACCCCGTGCGCGACGTGCAGTGGCGCCAATACCCGGCGGACCTGCTCGGCATTGCACTGGAAAAGGGCGAGGCCCAGGCCGCCGCCGATGGCGATCCGCGCACCTACCTGCTGCGCAAGGAGCGCGGCCTGGTCGAGGTGGCCACCAACCTGTCCGATGAATACGCCAACCGCTCCTGCTGCGTGCTGGGCATTCGCGGCAGCCTGCTGCGCGAGGACAAGCCGGCGGCCGCCGCGCTCACGCATGCGGTGCTGCAGGCGCAGGACTGGACGGTAGCCCACCCGGAGGAAACCGCCCGGCATTTTGCCGAGTTCGCCAAGGTGCCGCAGGCCGATGTGGTGGCCATGCTCAAGAGCCATACCCACGGCCATCATCCGGTCGGCGCGGACCTGAAGAAGGAACTGGCGCAATACACCGACGAGCTCAAGCTGGTGTCGGTCATCCGGCCGGGCACCGATTCCAACAAGTTCGCGGAGCGCATCTATGCCAACGTTCTCGGCTGAAGGACAACGCGGCGCGCATGGCGTACATGATGGGCAGGATGATTTCCTGGCCGCGCCCGCACCCGCCGTGCCGCGCGTCTGGCTGGGTGGCGCGCTGGCCGCGGCGGCCTGGCTGAGCGTGGCTGCCATCGTCAAGTTCTGGCCGGAGCCGGAGGACTGGCCGCTGACCCATGAGACCGCCTCGCTGTTCGCGGGCATTGCCGCCGTGCTGCTGGTGCTGGCGTTCGTGCAGCACCGGCTGGGCGGCATCGGCGCCTCGTTGCGCCGCGCGGGGCCATGGCTGCTGGTGCTGGCAGTGCTGACGTTTATCTGGGAAGTGGTGACCGCCAAGCTCGGGCTGCTGCCGCGCCCCTTCTTCGCGCCGCCGCAGGCGCTTGTCGAAGTCTTTGTCGAGGACTATGCGCGGCTGGCAGAGGCGGTGGCACATTCGCTGCGCCTGCTGGCCACCGGCTACCTGCTGGGCGCGCTGGCGGGCTTCCTCACCGGCGTATCCATCGGCTGGTCGACCCGCGCGGGCTACTGGGTCCACCCGGTGCTGCGCCTGCTGGGGCCGCTGCCGGCCACGGCCTGGCTGCCGATCGTGTTCTTCGCCTTTCCCAGCAGCGCCAGCGCCGCCACCTTCCTGGTGGCGCTGGCCACGTGGTTCCCCGTCACGGTGCTGACCTGGTCCGGTGTGGCGGCGGTCGACCCGGCGTACTACGACGTGGCGCGCACGCTCGGTGCCAAGGAGCGGTTCCTGGTGCTCAAGGTGGCGGTGCCCGCGGCGCTGCCGAGCGTGTTCGTCGGCTTGTTCATGGGCCTTGGCGCGTCGTTCTCGGTGCTGGTGGTGGCCGAGATGCTTGGCGTCAAGTCCGGGCTGGGGTGGTACCTGCAGTGGGCCCAGGGCTGGGCCGCCTACGCCAGCATGTACGGCGCGCTGCTGGTCATGGCGATCCTCTTCTCGGGGCTCATCACACTGCTGTTCCGCTCGCGGGATCGCCTGCTGGCATGGCAAAAAGGAGTGGTCAAATGGTAAGCGCCGTGCTCGACAAACCCGCCCAGGCCCAGCCGGCGCAAGCCGCCACCGACCGGGCCGCCGCCAGCAACGGCGTGCGCCTGGCGATCGACCAGGTGAGCCACCATTTCACGCTGCGCGACCAGGTGCTGCCAGTGCTCAGCCGCGTCAGCCTGACGGCCGAGCCGGGCGAGTTCGTGGCCCTGCTCGGCCCCAGCGGCTGCGGCAAGTCCACCCTGCTGCGGCTGGTGGCCGGGCTGGAGCCGCCACGGCGCGGCACGCTGGCGGTGGATGGCGTGCCGATCGGCGGGCCCGACCCCAGCCGGGTGGTGGTGTTCCAGGACCCCACGCTGTACCCGTGGCGCACCGTATGGGACAACGCCGCGCTTGGCCTGGAGGCGCGCGGCTTGCTCAGCAGCCAGCGCGAGCGGGTGGACGATGCGTTGGCGCGCGTCGGCCTGACCGAGTTCGCGCGGGCCTATCCGCGCCAGTTGTCCGGCGGTATGGCGCAACGCGCCGCGCTGGCGCGCGCGCTGGTCAACGAGCCGCGCTTGCTGATCCTCGACGAACCGCTGGGCAAGCTCGACTCCCTCACGCGCCTGAGCATGCAGGGCGAGCTGGTCTCGCTATGGCAGCGCTCGCGCTTTACCGCGCTGCTGGTCACGCACGACGTGGAGGAAGCGCTGCTGCTGGCCACGCGCGTGATCGTGTTCAGCGAGCGCCCTGCCCGCATCACGGCGGAAATCAAGATCGATCGCGATTACCCGCGTCACCGCGACGATCCCGAGCTGATCCGGCTGCGCCGCGAGATCCTGGGCCTGCTGGGGCTGGGCCAGGGATGGTAAGCCATGCCCGATGAACTCTGGCATCTGAATGGCACATGGTGGCTGGGGCCGCATCCGGTGGCCCAAGGCAATCCAGGCAGCGCCTTGCCCCGCACCGCGCCGGCTGCGCTGCGCGCTGCGCGTCGCGCGGCAGGCGCCCTTGGGCTGGCCGCTAGCGTAATCGCCGTGCCGCTCTGGCTGTTCACGGGCGCGCCCTGGCAAGCGCAACCGGCCGAGCCTGGCCCGCTGCTCCTGCAGGCCCAGGCGCGCGGCGAGCTGGTGGTGGGTGTGCACGCCTATCCCCGTCCCACGCCACCGGGCCGGCCCCTGATAGCGGAGCCCGACCCGGGCGAGGCCGCACTAGCCGCCGAACTCGGCCGCGCCATGGGCGTGCCGGTGAGGCTACGCCATCTGCCGGCAGCGGGATTTGGCAACAACGCCCAAGCCGATATCGACCTTGCCTTCGGCGCGCCGCAGGACACCGGACATCCGCGCGCAGCCGCCGTGCCGGCACCGCGCACGCCGCGCGGCACCTTGCTGACGCTGCGCTACACGCCGGTCAGCCGGCTCGATGCCCTCAACGGCAAGACGGCCTGCGTGAGCGCGGGCAGCCCTTTTCAACCCGCCCTGGCCCGCGCCGGCGCCGCGCTGCGCAGCTATCCCTCGCCGCTGCAGGCGCTGCTGGCGTTTCGCCGCGGCGAGTGCGCGGCGGTAGCGGAAGACGCCGCGCTGATCGCGCGCGTGATGCGCTTGCCTGAATGGCGTTTCTTTACCGCGGCGCCGCTGGTGCTCGACGGCGAGGGCGCAGCGCCGACGCTGCGCCAGCCTAACGTGCAATCCGCCCGCTACCTGGCGCAATGGCTGGCGCGCTGGCAGCGCGACGGGCGCCTTGCGCGGCTGCGCGACGCAGCTGCCGGCGACGCCGCTTTCAACATGATGCTGGTGGAAAGCGGGCTGATTTGCCATTAAGCACCCGCCACCCAAAGCCAAAGACAAAACAGCACACGACAGGAGCAACCATGAGTCTGCAGTCCGCCGGCACCACCAGCCGGCAGCGGATTTCCGAGTGGCATCGCGAGAGCGGCTTTGCGTCAGCAGGTCCGGCCCCGGCCCCGCCACCGCCCGACGCGGCTCGCGCAGCGCCCGTCCTCCCCTGCGACGAAGCACTGCGCGCATTGTCCGGGCGCTTCGCCGCGCGCGCCGCCGCCCATGACCGCGATGGCACCTTCGCCTTCGAGAACATCGCCGAGCTCCACCAGCTTGGCCTGCTCGCCCTCACCGTGCCGCGCGCGCTTGGCGGTGCCGGGGCGGGACTAGCCGAGGCCCGCCGCATCGTCCATCACGTTGCCGCCGCAGATCCGTCCACCGCGCTGGTGCTGGTGATGCAGATCCTTGGCCACCGCAACCTGGCCCAAGACACGCAATGGCCGGCGGCGGTGCGGGAGCAGGTGCAGCGCAGCGCGGTGGAACAAGGCGCGCTGATCAACTCGCTGCGCGTGGAGCCCGAGCTGGGGTCTCCCGCGCGCGGCGGCCTGCCGGCCACGGTGGCGCGCCGCCGCGGCGACGGCTGGCTGCTGTCCGGCCACAAGATCTACGCCACCGGCATCCCAGCCCTGAGCTGGCTGGCCGTGTGGGGGCGCACCGATGAGCCGGTCCCGCGCACTGGCGTGTTCCTGGTGCCGCGCGACGCGCCCGGCATCACCGTGGTGCCCACCTGGGACCACCTCGGCATGCGCGCCACCGGCAGCCACGACGTGGTCTTCGACAACACGCCGCTGCCCGCCGCCTACGCGGTCGACCTGCGCCTGCCCGCGGCGTGGGCGGAGCGCTACGACCCGGCCTGGGCCGTGTGGACGTCGACCCTGCTCGGCACGCTCTATGACGCCGTGGCGCGCAGCGCCCGCGACTGGTTCGTGGCCTGGCTCAACCTGCGCGCCCCCGGCAGCCTGGGCGCGCCGCTGGCCACCCTGCCGCGCTTCCAGGAGGCGGTGGGCCGCATCGACGGCTGGCTGCTGGCCAACCGCTTCCTGCTGGAGCGCTTCAGCGCGGATGCCGATGCCGGCGCGCCGGCCAGCGCCACCGACAGCAACCTGCTCAAGCTCAACGTGACCGACAACGCCATCGCCGCCGTCGAGCTCGCGCTCAGGCACGCCGGCAACCCCGCCCTGTCGCGCGGCAACCCGCTTGAGCGCCACTACCGCAACGTGCTCTGCAGCCGCATCCACACACCGCAAAACGACGCGATCCTGGTCGGCGCCGGCGCGCACGCCCTGCGTGCGGCAGCCGAAACGACAACAAGTGCCGCGGCAACCAGCCCGTCTTGCACCCACGCCTGAGGCCATCATGACCCGACCCCATTCCCAGCCGCGCCGCATCGCCATCGTAGGCGGCGGCATGGCCGGCACCCTGACCGCCATCCGCCTGCTGCGCGACAGCAGCGCCCCTCTTGCCATCCACCTGTTCGAGCCGCGCGCCGAACCGGGGCGCGGCCTGGCCTACAGCACGCAGGACTCGGCGCACTACCTGAACGGGCCAGCGCTGAACTTCAGCCTCTACCCCGAGGCGCTGGAGGATTTCTCGCAGTGGCTGGTGCGCCACGGGCATGCCGGCGCCGCCGAGGCCGACAACGCCTTCGCCCCGCGCAGCGTCTACGGCGACTACCTGCAAGACACCCTGGCGCGCGCACTGGACAGCGCCGCCGGACGCGCCACGCTGGAACATGTGCGCACGGAGATCACCGACGTGACCATCGGCGTGCCGCACCGCGTGCGCAGCGCCGACGGCCGCGCATGGGAAGCCGACCACATCGTGCTGGCCACCGGCGTGCAGCAGGCACAGCCAGCGCTGGCACAAGACGACACACTGGAAACCGTCGGCCGCTACATCCCGGATCCCTGGCAACCCGATGCACTGGCCCGGCTCGCAAGCGCACGCGAAATTGCCCTGATCGGCACCAGCCTGACCATGCTCGACGAGGTTGCCACGCTGGAACGGCTCGGCTTCACCGGCACCTACCACGCGTTCTCGCGGCGCGCGCTGGTGCCCTGGCTGCGCCACAACGCCGGCCCCTGCGACGATTTCCTCGCCGCCGCCGGGCCCGAGGCTCTGGCCGCACCCACCGCCCGCGACGTGGTGCGACGGGTGCGCCGGCAACGCGACAAGCTGGCCGCCCAGGGCCTCGACTGGCAAAGCGTGCCGCCCGCGCTGCGCACCTACATCGGCCCGCTGTGGGCAGCCGCCAGCGTGCCGGAGCGCCAACGCTTCCTGCGCCATGTGCGCCCCTTCTGGGACAACCTGCTGCATCGCGCGGCACCGCCCACGCACGCAGTCTTCGAGGCGGTGCGCACGCAGGGCCGCCTGCATGTGCACGCCGCCCGCGTCACCGCGCTCGAAGCCGTGGGCAGCAGGAATGAAGCGAATGACGCCAACGGTTGGCAATGCGGCCCCACAGGCAAAGCGGAGAAACACGTCCGGGTGGCTCTGCACCTCTCCCGCGAACTACCAGCCCCTGCCACGGTGGACGCAGCCATCAACTGCACCGGGCGGAATACGGCTGGCACGCCGGCAACACCCGGCCGCTGGTGCGCAGCCTGCTGGCACGCGGCCTGGTGCGCCCCGCCGCAGCCGGCTCCGGCCTGGACGGCGATGCGCAAGGCAATGTGTTCGACCGGGGCGGACGCACGGTTCCCGGCCTGAGCGCACTGGGCGCTCCACTGCGCGGGGCGCTGTGGGAGTCCGGCACCATCATCGACGTGCGCAACCAGGCGGCAGCGCTGGCGGCGCGGCTGGTGGAGGAACTCGGACTAACGGCCGAGATCGAGGCGCAGGCAGCCTAGCAGCCTGGTATCCGGCCAAAGGGAACGCGCAGCCTGAAACCGGCAACGCTTGCCAAGCGCACCCGCCGTTGGCATATAATCTGGTCCGGGCGCCGGCAGGGCGCCCGCTCCCGCAAAAGCCAGCGCACCTGCCTGCCCGTACCGCACGGCGCCGAGCGATCCAGCCCGGCACCGCCAGTTCGTTGCAAGAACCACACCGTTGACCTTTTTTGCCGCCGCGGGAAACGGCATTGCAAAGGACATGACATGTGGCTCACAACGCTCAACACGCCAACCCGCCTTCCCAATAGCGACTTCCTGCGACGCCATGCACGCAGGCTGCTGCGCCAGCTCCACGCCGAACAAGCCATGCAGGCGCTACCGGTAATCCGGCGCATCCACCGTGCGCAGGTACGCACGCAAAGCATCGCGGAACTCTACCGGCTGCGCCACACCCTGCAGCTCAAGCACTGCCTGCAACTGCTGGCGGCCGAACTGGGCTACACCAGCTGGTCCGCATGCAAACGCGACATCGACGGGCGGCCCGCCAGGGTACTGGACCGCTACCGCCTCGACCTCGGTCATTTCGGCGACTACCAGCAACTCTGGTTCGCCGACCGGCAAGGCGCCCAGGCATGGCAAGCGTCCAACGGCGGTTACGTGGTCACGTATGGCGAACAAGCGGCGGTACTGCTGACGGGCAACGCCATGCCGGCAATGCGTGACTGACCGGGGGGAGAACCACGGCTCGGGCCGAAGACCCTGAGAAATAGAGGTAACAGGGGATTCCTGCCGGCCCGGGAATGGGCCGGCGCCAATTTCATCTTCCATGCGTCACCTCATCCGCACGTAGTTCCAGATCTTGTAGATGCTGAATCCCTCTTCGACGGCGAGCATTCCGGGCGCCTGCGATGGACAACGGCCTAACAAGCGCCCGCCCTCTCCCCCAAGCACCTCCCAGACAGGGGCGCGAGACGACGCAGATCCAGCACTAATCGAGGTGAATCCCGTTGGCAACGATGACGGGCTTCCACCGTGCGCGCTCATCCCGCAGCAGCGCAGCGAACGCCTGCGGCGAGGTGCCGACGACTTCCATCATCTGCTGCGCCAGCAATTTCTCCGTGGCAGGGTCCTTCAGCACCGCGCCGATCTCGCGATAGAGCCGGTCGACGATGGCCCCGGGCGTGCCGGCCGGCGCCACCACCCCGATCCAGGCGCCCGCATCCACATCGGTGAGGCCCTGTTCGCGCAGTGTGGGAATCGATGGCAACAAAGCGGACCGCCTTGCGGTGGTCACGCCAAGCGCGCGTAGCTTGCCCGACTGGATGAACGGCTTCACCGCGAGCGCCGGCAGGCAGGCCATGTCGACCTCGCCGGACACCACCGCCATGACCGCCTGGCTGGATCCGGCATAAGGCACGTGGACAATCTGGGTGCCGCTGCGCGTCGCCACCAGTTCCATGGTGAGGTGCGAGAGCGAACCGTTGCCGATGGAGGCGTAGTTGCCTTTGCCCGGCCGCTTCTTGAGGTCGGCAATCAGCTCGCTCAGGTTGGTTGCCGGCAGATCGCTGCGGACCACCAGCAAGCTGGGCTGGTTGACCGCGACAGTGACAGGGATCAGGTCGCGCTCGGGGTTGTAAGGCATCTTCTTGTAAAGCAGCGCATTGTTAGCCAGCGGCCCGACTGCGCTTACCCCGATCGTGTAGCCATCCGGCGCCGCCTTGGCGACCGCGTCCGTGCCGATCATGCCGGCGCCGCCGGCCTTGTTCTCCACCACGACCGGCTGGCCAAGCCGTTTTCGCAGGCCCTCTGCGAGTATCCGCGCCAGGGTATCGGGCGTGGACGCGGGCGCGAACGGGGCGATCAGCTTGATCGGTTTGGTGGGCCAGTTGTCCTGGGCAAAGGCGGTACCGATCATGGCGGCGAGCGCCGCCAGCAAGAGCAGCAATGGCTTTCTCATGTTGTGTCTCCTTTATCTTTTTGTATTGGTATCCCGTCAGCCGGGAAGGCCCAGGTAGGCACCGTTTTGCCGGAGCGTTTCCTGCAAGCGGCCAATATCGACGGCGCGCGGGATGGTGCCGGTGGCGGCGGACAAGGCAGCGGCCGTGCCGGCAGCCTGGCCCATCACGAAGCAGGCGCCGGACACGCGGGCGGCCGACTGCCCCATGTGGGTCATGGATGCGCAGCGCCCGGCGACAAGCAGGTTGTCGATCGCCTTGGGCACCATCATGCGATACGGCAGGTGATTGAATCCCCGGCAATGCGGGGTGTCCTGCCACTTGAACACGATGTTGCCCGCCACGTGGGCCTCGATGGGCCACCCGTTGACGCCAATCGCGTCGTCAAAGCTGGCGCATTGCAGCACATCGTCTTGCGTCAGCTGATACTCGCCGATGATTCTCCGTGTCTCGCGCACGCCGACCTGCGGGGCAATCTCCAGCAGATAGGCATTCTGGAAACCGGGCGCGGATTCGCGCAGGAACTGGAAGAAATCGACGATCTGGCGGCGGCCTTCCGTTTCGGCCCAGCTCAGCTGGAGGGCGTCGGTGCAATCCACCGGCGAGCCGTCAGGCAAGCTCAGCTGCGTCACATTGGCGCGCCATTCCACCGGGTTCTTCTGCGGCCGGATGATCGGGGTCTTGCGCGGGAAAGTCCGGCCCCTGGCCTCCGCCTCTTCCATCCATTTTCCAAAATGATTCCAGGCGTCGCCGGCCAGCACCGGGTCCACGCCATTGATGCGGAACATGGTCGAGGGGTACAGCATCGTTTCGCCGTCGTCCCCCTTCTCGAAAGGGGCGCCGGCGAATGCCGCCAGGTCGCCATCGCCGGAGCAGTCGATATACGTCTTTGCCACCACGGCGCGCCGCCCGGACTTGGTCTCGATCAGGAGCGCGCCGATCGTCGCCGGCGAGGCCATCTGCACGCCCACCGCCCGCGCGTGGAACAGCAGCCGGGCGCCGCTGGACAGCACCAGCTGGTCGGCAGCCACCTTCAATGCCGCGTTGTCATAGGCTTGCGCTGCGATCCTGCCTTGAAACAGCACGTGCGGCTCATTGAGCCCGCCCAAGTGCCGCAGGCGCGCCAGCAGTTCGTCGGCTTCGCCATGCACGACCTGCTGGATCTCACCGAACACATTGGCGTGCAGGCCGCAGAAGTTGGTGACGCCCGCGGCAGTCCCCATCCCGCCAAGAAAGCCATAGTGCTCCACCAGCAGCGTCGCCTGCCCGGCGCGGGCTGACGCCGCCGCCGCGGCAATGCCGGCCGGCCCGCCGCCCAGTACCACCACATCGAATTCGCCGAGTATCTCGGTTTCACGTGCTTGTTCCCGCACGATTCCAGCGCCTGCCTCTTTCATCGCTTCGTCTCCATGGGCCTTGCCTGATGCGTGCCATTCTATTTGCTGCGATTCGGCGTTGCTTCTGCTAAATTGCCAGTACAGTTATCGCGATTTGGAATAAATATGGACACAGTCGCCAATCTGCGGGCGTTCCTGGTGACCGCCAAGCTAGGCAACTTCTCGGAAGCCGCGCGCCAGCTCAACGTGGTGCCTTCCGTCATCGCCAAGCGCGTGGCGCACCTGGAGTGGACGCTCGGCACGGCGTTGTTTCATCGGACCACGCGAACCATGGAGCTAACCGTTGCCGGGCAGAAGTTCCAGCCGCGGGCCAGCGCGCTGCTGGGCGACTTCGACAGCCTGGTGGAAGATTTCGGGAAGGAGTCCGACGCGCTCGAGGGGCACCTCCGGGTGCGGGCGCCGACGTCGCTCACCGTGCTTTACCTGGGCACCATCTTTGCCCGCTTCAAGAGGCTGCACCCCAAGGTCACCATGGATGTGGTGCTGGTGGACCGCTCGGTCAATCCGATCGAAGAAGGTTTCGACATTGCGCTTGGCGGCCTGCCGTCAACCTACGACGGGGTCCACGACGAGCCGCTGTGCCAGCTCAAGCAGATCCTGTGCGCCACGCCGGCCTACCTGGCTCGCGCCGGGACACCGGCGCATCCGCGCGACCTGCATGATCACGAGTGCCTGGTGTTCAATCCTACCGGGAGCACCTGGCTGTTCGATAGCGTCTCGGGGCAGGTCAGTGTGGATGTACCCACCGCCTTGTCGTCAAACGACAACCACGTGCTTTACTCTGCCGTCTGCGAGGGAAACGGCATCGCGATATTGCCGACCTATATTGCCGCCGGCGCGCTCGGCAAAGGCGAGCTGATCGGCCTGATGGGTGGCTATCCGCTGCACGCGACCTGGCTCAAAGCCCAGGTGCCCGTGCGCAAGATGGCGTTGCGGCCCATCCAGGTGTTCCTGGCTTTGCTGCGGGAGAGCCTGTCGCCGCTGCCACCTTGGGAAAAAGACGCGGCAGCGGCTACCGGCGAATGAGAACGCGCCCTTACTGCGCCGTTTTGGCACCCACGACCGGATCCATCCCGCTGCGCTCGATCTCGCCCCGCGCCGCGGGCGAAGCCAGATAGCGAATCAACGCGCGCCCCGCCTCCGGATGCTCGGCCCCCACCGGCACGCCGGCGGCAAACGTAGTGATCTTCTGCATCGGCTCGGGAATCTTGCCAACAAAGCTGGCGCCCTTGACCGGCAGCAACTCGCTGACCTGCTGCAGTCCGATCTGGTAATCGCCCTGCGCCACCACGCTGCCCACCGGCGTCTTCTCGATCCGATGGGCACGGCCCTTGACCTGCTCCTCGATGCCCAGCTTTTTGAACATCTCCGTCTCGACATACACGCCGCTGGCGCTGTCCGAGTAGGCAATGGACTTGGCATCCAGCAAGGTCTTGCGGAATGCATCGACCGTGCTGATATCCGGCTTGGGGGCGCCTTCACGCACCGACAGGCCGATGCGCGAATCGGCCAGGTCGACCCGGCTGTCCGGCACCACCTTGCCTTGCTTGATCAGGTCGTCCAGCGCATAGCCCACCATGATCAACACATCGGCATGCTCGCCGCGCGCGAGCCGGTTGGGAATGGCCTCGGGCGACTTGCCCATCGACGGGCCCCACGCGGTGGACAAGGTATTGCCGGTGGCCTTCTCGAAGCTCGGGCCGAGCGCCTTGTAGGCTGCCGTAAAGCCACCCGAATTCATGACCTTGACCTCGTCGGCGAACGCATTGCCGGTGGCCAGCGCAAGGCTGGCTACGCCGGCCAGCATGAGCGCCAGCCAGGGCTGCTGGTGCTGCCGGGGGGGATGCAAAGGGGAAACGGGCGTGCGGGTTGCCTTGACGGGGCAAGCCACGGCGATGGTCGGCTGGGTCATATGCGCTCTCTGTGGGCATTGATCTGGGATTCGGCCTGCCCGCTTTTTGTCTCCGCGGGGCAGGCCGACCATTCTATGCAAGCACCGCGCACGGCGATAATGCAATATTTCTTGGCTTTGATCGGTTTTATGCATCAATTCCGGCGCCGCTGCCCCCGCCGTGCGCCGAAGCCGCCGTGCTCCGACCGCGCCTTGCCACCGCCTGCCCAACCATGTCATAGAGCGCCTGCGCATGCGCTGACAACGTGCGCCCCCGGCGGCGCAGGATGCCCAGCGTGCGGGACACCGCGGGAGCGCGCAGGGGGACCGCGACCAGCGCGGCGCGCTCGCCACCGGGCAACGCCAGGCGCGGCACGGCCGCAACACCCAGCCCGGCCTCCACCAGCGCCAGCACGCTGCTGACATGGCGCACCTCATAGAAGGCGGCCGGCCGCAGCGGCACTTCGGCCAGGGCAAGATCCAGCATCAGCCGGTTGCCGCTCGACTTGGCTAACGCTACCAGCGTGTGTGCGCCAAGTTCGGCCCATTTCACCGAGCGGCGCCGGGCCAGCGGATGGTCGTGGCGGCAGGCCAGCACGAAGGGATCGCGCAGCAAGGGCTCGAACAGCAGGTCGGCCTCCTGGGTGCCGATGAAGTTCAGGCCGAAGTCCGCCTCGCCGCTGGCCACGCTGTGCAGTACGACATTGGCGCCTTCGTCCACCATCTTGACGCGGACGTTGGGGAATTGCGCATGAAAGCGCGCGATCACCGCCGGCAGGAAGTAATGCGCCGCCGAAGGCACGCAGGCGACCGTCACTTCGCCTGAGCGCGTCGCGGCCGCGTCACCGATGCCCATCAAGGAAGATTCCACTTCCGCCAGCAGCGTGCGTGCCTTGCCGACAAACTCGCGGCCCACCACGGTAAGGGCGACGCGACGCGTGGTGCGCTCGAACAGCCTGACATTGAGCGCCTGCTCCAGCTTGTCAATGCGGCGCGACAGGGCCGGTTGCGACAGGCTGAGGGCCTCGGCCGCGGCGCGGAAGCCGCCTTGCTCCACGACCGCCACCATGGCCTGCAGGTCGCCGAGGTCGAATCTGATCGGTTGCATTGTGTTCCAGGCTAGGGCAGCGGGATGGGTGCGAGGAGAGTAAAAGGAAAGGGCTCGCATTGATGCGCCCCGCCGATCAAAACGCGCCATCCGCCATTCTAGCCGTCATGCCCCGCTGCGTCCCTCTTGTGCCGGCCAGCGCAGGCGGCTGGCCGGCACCCCTGCGCACGTGGGTGGATGTCGCCCGCGCTGCTAGGGTATTCTCCGGAGCTTCGCGCCGGCCCAGGCGATGAATCCAGCCTCACCTCGCCCCCCAACCGCCACAGGAGAAAGTTCGTAGTGTCGGACCCGTTCGCCTTGCAAGCCGTTACGACGCTGCTTGGCACCATGATGCTGGCGATCGTCTGGTCGCTGCGGCGCTGCGGCCAGCCGGGTGTGACGCTGTGGTGGCAGGCCAACCTGACGGGCATGGCGGCACTGCTGCTTTTTACACTGCGCGGCATGATCCCCGACGTGTTGTCGATCGTGGTGGCCAACGGCGCGCTGGCCTGGGCCCTGGCCTTGTTCCATGCCGGCATCTCGCGCTTCTGTGGACGGGAGCCGCCGTGGCGAGCCATGGCCGCCGGCACCCTCGCCGTGGTGGCCGGGATCGTGGCGTGGCGCTATGTGTTCGACGACCTCAACACCCGCGTGGTCATCGTCTCGGCATTCCATGCCACGTTCTGCGCCTGCGCGGGCTACGTGCTGGTGCGGTACCGCCCGCGCCGCGGAATTGGCCACTGGAAATCATTGAGCGCCGCTGGGCGGGCGCGTCTATTCCTGCGCCGGGGTACCCCGGTACGCCCCCGGCCGCAGCCCGGTCCAGCGCCGGAACGCGCGATGGAAAGCGCCCGGCTCGGCAAAGCCAAGCTCGGCCGCGATTTCCGCCAGCGGCCGGCTGGAATGGCTGAGCGCTTCGATGGCCAGGTCGCGCCGCATCTCATCCTTCAGTTGCTGGTAGGTCCCGCCCTCTTCCATCAGCCGGCGCCGCAGCGAGGATGACGACATGTGCAAGTCGTGCGCCAGCCGGTCAAAGGTGGGCCACTGCTCCGGCGACTGCGCGCGCAACTGGCGCCGCACGCGCGCCATGATGCTGGTGCGGTCCGTGTACTTCACCACCACGTTGTGCGGTGCGTCGCGCAGGAAGGCCTTGAGGCTGCGCTCGTCCTGGTGTACCGGCTGGTCCAGCCAGGCCGCGTCGAACACCAGCGCCGTGGCCGGCTGGTCGAACGCCAGGTGGCGCGAGTACATCAGGCGGTACTCCGCGCTGTAGGCCGGCTCCGGATAGCTGAACGCAGCCAGCAGCACTGGCACGCGCCGTCGCAGCAGCCAGCTCATCAGCCCGTGCAGCATGATCAGCATGGTCTCCTGGGCGAACACGCCCGGCGGCCGGCTTGAGGTGGCGCTCAGCACCAGCGCCGCCCTGCCCCGCTTGCCTGCCCCGGCCTCGGCGCCCACGCCTTCGCGCTCCAGCCGCACGCCGATATCGTCCAGCAGCAAGCCGAAATAACGCACCACCCGCTCCAGCCCCTGCGCCAGCGTCTTGCTGCCCACGATCGCGTGGCACAGCATGGCAAAGCTGCCGCACTTCATGCGGCGCGAGTCCTGGCCAAAGAACTCATCGTCCAGCGCGGCGGCCACCTCCATCCACAATGCGCTATAGCTTGCCGCGGACACGCGCGCCTGCGGCACCGCCAGCAGCGCGGGCACGATGCCCGCCGCCTGCAGCACCGGCTCCGGCGCAATGCCGCGTGCGCGCAGGCCCGCGATGGCGTGATGCACGAAGCAGATGGCGACGCTGTGTTTTTCCATGGAAAGGCAAGGATCTGGACCGGATGGCTTGCTGGCCCGGGCTTGCCGGCAGTGGCCGGCAGTGGCAAACGAGTTCAGCAAGGTTGGCGGATTCTGGCATAGGAGCGCCCCGCCTGTCTTCCTACACTTGCTACCAACACTCCCGCCCCGCGCGGGCCACCAGACCGCCAGCCTCACCTGGATCGCGCGTCCCCACGCCAATCCCGGCCCAACCCGAGCCGCCATGCATCACGAATTCAGCGAACAGCAAGCCATGATCCGCGACACCGCGCGCGCCTTCGCCACCGAGCGGCTGGCACCCGGCGCCGCCGAGTGGGACCGCGCCGGCCAGTTGCCGCCAGAGGTGGTGGCGGAAATGGGCGCGCTCGGCCTGCTCGGCATGATCGTGCCCGAGGAATGGGGCGGCACCTATACCGACTACATCGCCTACGCGCTGGCCATCGAGGAGATCGCCGCCGGCTGCGCGGCCTGCGCCACGCTGATGAGCGTGCACAACTCGGTGGGTTGCGGGCCGATCCTGCACTACGGCACGCAGGCGCAAAAAACGCGCTACCTGCCGCGCCTGGCCAGCGGCGAGATGATCGGCGCCTTTTGCCTGACCGAGCCGCAGGCCGGCTCGGAAGCGCATAACCTGCGCACCCGGGCGCGCGCAACCGACAACGGCTGGGTGCTCTCGGGCAGCAAGCAGTTCGTCACCAACGGCCAGCGCGCCGGCGTGGCCATCGTGTTTGCCGCCACCGAGCCGGCGCAAGGCAAGCGCGGGCTCTCGGCCTTCGTGGTGCCCACCGATACGCCCGGCTTCTCGGTGCACACGCCCGAGCGCAAGATGGGCATCCGCGCCTCCGACACCTGCGCCATCACGCTGGACGACTGCCACGTGCCGCACGACGCGCTGCTCGGCGAGCCCGGCGAGGGATTGCGCATTGCCCTGTCGAACCTGGAAGGCGGGCGCATCGGCATCGGCGCGCAAGCGCTCGGCATTGCCCGCTCGGCCTTCGAGGCCGCCTGCCGCTACGCCGCCGAGCGCGTGCAGTTTGGCCGCCTGCTGCGCGAGCATCCGCCCATTGCCAACATGCTGGCCGACATGGCCACCGAGCTCAACGCCGCGCGCCTGCTGGTGCACCGCGCCGCGCATATGCGCACGGCCGGCCAACCCTGCCTGTCGGAAGCCTCGCAGGCCAAGCTCTATGCCTCCGAGCTGGCCGAGCGCGTGTGCTCCAAGGCGCTGCAGATCCACGGCGGCTACGGCTACCTGGAGGACTACCCGGTCGAGCGCCATTACCGCGATGCCCGCATCACGCAGATCTACGAAGGCACCAGCGAAATCCAGCGCATGCTGATCGCGCGCACCCTTTGAGCCGTCTGCCTGACTACTTTCCAGCCTTGCACCACCCACACCTAAAACCGACGGAGACCACCCCATGAGTGCCCAGAACCCCAATGCCGCCGTACCCACCGTCAAGCTGTTGATCAACGGCGAGTGGGTGGAGTCCGCCGCCAGCGAATTCCGCCCCGTGGTCAATCCCGCCACCCAGCAAGTGCTGGCGCGGGTGCCGCTGGCCACCGCGGCCGAGGTCAATGCCGCCGTGGGTGCGGCGCAGCGCGCCTTTGCCACCTGGCGCCACACGCCGCTAGGTGCGCGGCTGCGCATCATGCTCAAGTACCAGGCGCTGATCCGCGAGCACAGCAAGCGCATCGCCGCCATCCTCACCGCCGAGCAGGGCAAGACCCTGGCCGACGCCGAAGGCGATATCTTCCGCGGGCTCGAGGTCGTGGAGCATGCCTGCTCGATCGGCACGCTGCAGCAAGGCGGCTTTGCCGAGAACGTGGCAGCCACCGTCGACACCTACACCCTGCAGCAACCGATTGGCGTGTGCGCCGGCATCACCCCGTTCAACTTCCCGGCCATGATCCCGCTGTGGATGTTTCCCATGGCGATCGTGTGCGGTAACACCTTCGTGCTCAAGCCATCGGAGCAAGACCCGCTGTCCACCATGGAACTGGTCAAGCTGGCCATCGAGGCTGGCGTGCCCGCCGGCGTGCTCAACGTGGTCCACGGCGCGCGCGAGGTGGTGGACGCGTTGTGCACGCACCCGGACATCAAGGCGGTTTCCTTCGTCGGCTCCACCGCCGTGGGCACCCACGTCTACAACCTCGCCGGCGCGCACGGCAAGCGTGTGCAATCGATGATGGGCGCCAAGAACCACGCCGTGGTGCTGCCCGACGCGCACCGCGAGCACACGCTCAACGCGCTGGCCGGCGCGGCCTTCGGCGCCGCCGGCCAGCGCTGCATGGCGACCTCGGTAGCGGTGCTGGTAGGCGCCGCGCGCGAATGGCTGCCCGAACTGGTGAAAAAGGCCGCCACGCTCAAGGTCGGCGCCGGCAACGAGCCCGGCACCGACGTATGCCCGGTGGTGTCCGTCGCCGCAAAACAGCGCGTGCTCGGCCTGATCGAAGCCGGCGAACGCGAAGGCGCCACGCTGGCGCTCGATGGCCGCAACGTGCAGGTGGATGGCTACCCCGAAGGCAACTTCATCGGCCCGACCGTGTTTGCCGATGTCACGACCGAGATGTCGATCTACACCCAGGAAATCTTCGGCCCGGTACTGGTGGTGATCGGCGTCGACACGCTGGATGAAGCCATCGCCCTGGTCAACCGCAACCCCTTCGGCAACGGCACGGGCGTGTTCACGCAAAGCGGCGCGGCAGCCCGCAAGTTCCAGAGCGAGATCGACGTCGGCCAGGTCGGCATCAACATCCCGATCCCGGTACCCGTGCCCTACTTCAGCTTCACCGGCTCGCGCGGCTCCAAGCTGGGCGACCTCGGCCCCTATGGCAAGCAGGTGGTGCAGTTCTATACGCAGACGAAGACGGTCACGGCAAGGTGGTTTGACGATGCAACGGTGAATGATGGGGTGAATACGACGATCAGCCTGCGCTGATTGGCACGCATCGGCTTCGGCCAGCGCCCGCCCTCTCCCCCAGCCCCTCTCCCGCAGGCGGGAGAGGGGAGCCAATCAACGGCAAGATCAACCAACTGTGGTAGCCGTGTTTCCCGCCCGAAGGGGCGGGAAACACCCACGCGCGATGCGAAGCGAGCCGTGGAGGTGTGCCAAGGCCGTATGGGGCGAGGGGGTGTCGCCCCATACGGCGCGCCTTCTTTGCCTACTTTCTTGGCAAGACAAGAAAGTAGGTCGCCGCCCCGCAGGGGGGGTGAAACTGCCGTTGACTTTAAGCAGTTGCAGTTGCAGTTGCAGTCAAGCCTTCGACGCTGTGCCAGCCGCCAACCCGCGACAGCAAAAACACAACCAAGAGTAAGGAGCCAACATGCACATAGCCTTCATCGGCCTCGGCAACATGGGCGCCCCCATGGCCCGCAACCTGCTCAAGGCAGGCCACACCCTCACCGTATTCGACCTCAACGCCACCGCACTATCAGCCCTGCAAGCCGACGGCGCAGCCGTAGCCCAATCCGCCCGCAAGGCCACCGCCGAAGCCGACTTCGTCATCACCATGCTGCCGGCCGCCGCCCACGTCCGCGCCACCTACCTCGGACCGGAAGGCGTCCTGGCGGGCGTGCGCCCCGGCGTGCCACTGGTGGACTCCAGCACCATCGACCCGGCCACCATCCGCGCGCTGGCCGTCGAGGCAAGCAAGCAAGGCAACCCGATTGCCGACGCCCCCGTCTCCGGCGGCACCGGCGGCGCGCAGGCCGGCACGCTGACGTTCATGGTGGGCGCGGAACAGGCCCTGTTCGAACAACTGAAACCAGTGCTGTCCGGCATGGGCAGAAACATCGTCCATTGCGGCGGCACCGGCACCGGCCAGGTCGCCAAGATCTGCAACAACCTGATCCTCGGCATCTCCATGATCGGCGTGTCGGAAGCCATGGCGCTCGGCGTCAAGCTGGGCATCGACGCTGGCGTGCTGGCCGGCATCGTCAACACCTCCACCGGCCGCTGCTGGGCCGCCGACACCTGCAACCCCTACCCGGGCGTGATCGAGACCGCGCCGGCCTCGCGCGGCTACAGCGGCGGCTTTGGCGCGGACCTGATGCTCAAGGACCTGGGCCTGGCCACGGATGCCGCGCGCAGCGTGCGGCAACCACTATTTCTCGGTGCGCTGGCCCAGCAGATCTACCAGGCGGTGAGCCAGGCGGGCGACGGCCAACTCGACTTCTCGGGCGTGATCCGCCAGTACCTGACGCAGGAGGAGCCGAAAGCATGATCGAGCACGTCATCGACGGGCATATCGCCCGCCTTACCCTCAAGCGGCCGCCCGCCAATGCGTTCAATGCCGAAGGGCTGGCACAGCTGCAGCAACTGGTGGCCACGCTGAACGCGGACACGGGCGTGCGCGCCATCGTGATCACCGGCGACGGCAGCCGCTTCTTCAGCGCCGGGGCCGACCTCAACGGCTTTGCCGATGGCGATCGCGCTCACGCCCGGCTGATGGCGCAGCGCTTCGGCGCGGCCTTTGAGGCGCTGCAAAACGCACGCCCCCTGGTGATCGCGGCGATCAACGGCTATGCGATGGGCGGCGGCTTGGAATGCGCGCTGGCCTGCGACGTGCGCATTGCCGAAGAACAAGCGCAGATGGCACTGCCCGAAGCCGGCGTCGGCCTGCTGCCCTGTGGCTGCGGCACGCAAACCCTGCCCTGGCTGGTTGGCGAAGGCTGGGCCAAGCGCATGATCCTGGCCAATGAACGCATCGATGCCGCCACCGCGCTGCGCATCGGGCTGGTGGAAGAGGTGGTGCCTGCCGGCCACGCGCTCGACGCCGCGCTTCGGCTGGCCGAGCGCGCCAGCAATGTAAGCCCGCGGGCGGCCGCTTACAGCAAGCAACTGGTGCACCTGGCCCGCCAGGGCGTGCCGCGCGGCCCGGCGCTGGCGCTGGAGCGCGAGCGCTTTGTCGACCTGTTCGACGGCGAGGACCAGCGCGAGGGCGTCAACGCCTTCTTGCAGAAGCGCGCGCCGCAATGGCGCAATGCCTAGGAGAGACGCCATGCGCCTGAACCCGGACGATGCCGCGCAAGAACGCCCCGCGGCCACGCCGAGCGCCGAAGAGGAGGTGCGCTTCCAGGAGATCAACGGCATCGGCCTGGTCACGCTCAACCGGCCGCGCCAGTTGAACGCCTTGTCCTACCCCATGATCGGCATGCTCGATGCGCGGCTTGCCAACTGGGCCGTGCGCGACGACATCGCCGCGGTGGTGCTGCGCGGCGCGGGCCCCAAGGCGCTCTGCGCCGGCGGCGACATCCGCGCGCTATACGACAGCTTCCACGCCGGCACGCCGCTGCACCGCCAGTTCTTCGTGGACGAGTACCAGCTCGACTACCGCCTGCATGGCTACCCCAAGCCTGTGGTGGCGCTGATGGACGGCATCGTCATGGGCGGCGGCATGGGCCTGGCGCAGGCCGCGCACTTGCGCGTGGTCACCGAGCGCTCGCGCGTGGCGATGCCGGAGACCGGCATCGGCCTGGTCCCCGATGTGGGCGCGAGCCATTTCTTGTCGAAGCTACCGCTGCCACTGGCGCTCTACGTCGGGCTGACGGGTGTGACGCTCGGCGCTGCCGATACGCTGCTGTGCAAGCTGGCAGATATCGTCGTGCCCGCCGCGAGCCTGGAGCACCTCGAGCAGACGTTAGCTGACATCAGCTGGACAGGCGATGTGCTGGCGGACCTGCGCGCCACGCTACAGGCAACGCCTGCCGCCAGCGCACAAGAGGCGCCGCTGCAGTCGGTGTTGCCTGCAGTGCTGCGGCATTTCCGGGCAGATGCGAGCGTAGCTGGTTTGCTCGACAGCCTGGCCGCGGAATCGGACCCGGCATATGCCGACTGGGCCGCACGCACGCTGGATATCCTGCGCGGGCGCTCGCCGCTGATGATGGCGGTCACGCGGGAACTGCTGCTGCGCGGCCGCGACCTGGACCTTGCCGGGTGCTTTCGCATGGAACTTGGCGTGGTGTCGCGCGCGTTCACGCAGGGCGATTTCATCGAGGGGGTGCGCGCGCTGATCGTCGACAAGGACAATGCGCCGTGCTGGCGCGTGAAGGATGCGAGCGAGCTCAGCGAGGCCGTGGTGCGGTCGTTCTTCGACAGCCCATGGCCGCGTGAGTCCCACCCGCTGGCACTGCTTGGCCGATCAGGACGTACTGCCTGATCGTTGCACGCCGGCACGAGGCCGGCGTGTGGCCAGGCTGAAGACACCGAAGACGCCGAAGACGCTCAGTCCTTGGGCTTCGGCGCGTGGCCGTGCGGCAGGTGCTCGTCCACCGGCACCTTCACCACTCCGTCCGCGCGGAACATCGCCTTGATGCCGCGCACGGCCTGGCGGATACGCGCCTCGTTCTCGATCAGCGCAAAGCGCACGTACTCGTCACCGTAGTCGCCAAAACCGATGCCGGGCGAGACGCAGGTCTTGGCCTTGGCCAGCAGCTGCTTGGAAAACTCCAGCGAGCCGAGCGCGCGATACGGCTCTGGGATGCGCGCCCAGATATACATCGACGCCTTGGGAATCTCCACCGGCCAGCCGGATTCGATCAGCCCGCGCGCCAGCACGTCGCGGCGCGTCTGGTAGTGCGCGGCGATCTCCTTGACGCATTGCTGGTCGCCTTCCAGCGCGGCGATGGCGGCCACCTGCAGCGGCGTGAACGTGCCGTAGTCGTGATAGCTCTTCATGCGCGTGAGCGCCGCCACCAGGTCCGGGTTGCCCACCATGAAGCCGATGCGCCAGCCCGCCATGTTGTAGCTCTTGGACAGCGTGAAGAACTCCACTGCGATGTCCTTGGCGCCCTCCACCTGCATGATCGACGGCGCCTTCCAGCCATCGAACACGATGTCAGCATAGGCCAGGTCGTGCACCACGAAGATATCGTGCTTGCGCGCCAGCGCGATCACGCGCTCGAAGAAATCCAGCTCCACGCATTGCGCGGTGGGATTCGACGGAAAGCCCAGCACGATCATCTTCGGCTTGGGATAGCTGCCGCGGATGGCGCGCTCCATCTCGGCGAAGAAGTCCACGCCTGGCACCAGGGGCACGGAGCGGATATCGGCGCCGGCAATCACCGCGCCGTAGATATGGATGGGGTAGCTCGGATCGGGCACCAGCACGGTGTCGCCGCGATCGAGCGTGGCCAGCATCAGGTGGGCCAGCCCTTCCTTGGAACCGATGGTGACAATGGCCTCGGTGTCCGGATCGATCTCGACGTCGTAGCGTTCGCGATACCAGTGCGAGATGGCGCGGCGCAGGCGCGGGATGCCCTTGGAGGCGGAGTAACCGTGGGTATCGGGACGCTGCGCGGCTTCGGTGAGCTTGGCAACGATGTGCGGCGGCGTGGCGCCGTCCGGGTTGCCCATGCTCATGTCGATGATGTCTTCGCCACGACGGCGCGCCGCCATTTTCAGCTCGGCGGTGATATTGAAGACGTACGGGGGAAGACGATCGATACGCGCGAAGCGGCGCTTGCCTGCGGAGGCTGACATGGATTTTCCTTGAACGTAAGCGCCCGGAACCGTCCGAGCGACGCTGCCAGCCGTTGGTGCGGCTAACCGGAAAGATCTTAGCGGCGAATGCAAGCGGCGTCTACGGCTTTTGCAACACAGCGCCGCGCGTCGGCGAATCTCGCCGTCATGCGCCGTCATGCGCCGTCATGCGCCGCGCTTACTTCAACGTCCCCTCGCCCACCTTCCTCACCACGGCATCGCCGGGCCCGAGCAGGCGGCCATCCTCGGCGCGCACCTCGAGCTGCCGCACCGGTTTGCCGGCCTTGCCATCCACCAGCACCGAATGCGGTTCGCCAGGCGCGAAGAAGAACGCCTCGCCCCATTGCCGCAAACCCACCACCACGGGGAACAGGGCCCGCCCCTTCTGCGTCAGCACATATTCCTGGTAGGCGCTGCCGTCCGATGCCGGCACCTGCTCCAGGATGCCGTGCGCCAGCAGCGTGCGCAGCCGATCGGCCAGGATGTTCTTCGCCAGGCCAAGGCTGCGCTGGAACTCCCCGAAGCGACGCAGGCCGTCGAAGGCGTCGCGCACGATCAACAGCGACCACCAGTCGCCGATCACATCGAGCGAGCGGGCCACGGGGCACTCCGCGCCTTCCAGGCTGGTTCGCCGAACCATGTCGCAACTCCATCTGCTCGCCGCCGGCACGGCGCCGCGGGATGCGGCGCGCTGCAATGGCGCCGGCTTCGGCGCCCACGGCGAGGCGGTTGCATTGTAAAACCAGCCGATCCAGTCTTCAACCTCCGGGCAAACCGCCGCGGCGGCCGTCAGTCGTCGATATTCTCGTGCACGGCGGCGGCGCCTGCCTTCCAGTAGCTGGCGGCGCGGATACGTCCCTTCTCAATGCCGCGCTCGCCCACCAGGTACTGGCGCACGGCACGGATCGCCGCGCCTTCGCCGGCGGCCCAGGCATAGCCCTCGCCGCGCGGCAGCGTCAGCTCGCGCAAGGCTTGCTCAAGCAGGTTGCCGGCGGTTGCACCCGCCGGCGCGCTATCGCGGTGCTGCCAGCGGATATCGGCATCGGCGCGGCTGGGCAGCGGGATTTCGGCGGCGGCGTTGTCCACCGCCAGCACCACCAGCGCGCGCACGCCGGCCGGCAGTTCCTCCATGCGGCGGGCGATCGCGGGCAGCGCGGTTTCATCGCCCACCAGCAGGTGCCAGTCGAAGGCCTCGGGAATCACGAACGAGCCGCGCGGGCCGCCCACGCCGAGATACTGGCCGGGCGCTGCCTGCGCGGCCCAGGTGGATGCCGGACCATCGCCATGCAGCACGAACTCGATATCGAGCTCGCCGGCAGCCGCGTCATAGCGGCGCGGCGTGTAGTCGCGCGCGGCGGGCTTCGGCGCGCCCTCTAGAAACACCGGCCCGTTGGGGCCAGGTTCGGGCAGCGCGGGCTTGTCCAGCCCGGGCGCCGGGAAAAACACCTTGACGTGATCATCGAAGGAAGCGGAGACAAAACCCTTCAGGTCGTCGCCGGCCAGCGTGACGCGCAGCAACTGCGGCGAAACCGACTGGGTGCGCACGACTTGCAGCAAGCGCATCTTGAGTTCATGGCGAACACGTTGCACGGTAAGGTCGCGAGTACTCATGGATTTCCTGGGTGACTGGAATATGGGATACGGGAGATGGAGTGTCGGGATGCGGCTCAGCACTAGGCGCCCTGCCGGTGTGGCCCGGCATTGATCTCGGCGGTGGCTCGCGCAAGGATGGCGGCGATGCGCCGCTGCTCGGCCGGCGTGGCCTCGGTGCGCAGCAGCAGCGCCCGCTTGAGCGCCAGGCGTGCCTCGACGAACTCGGGCAGCCAGCCGCCTTCGGCTTCACCCTCGTTGCCAGCCTCGGCCCCCTCGCCCGATAGCGCGCGCCGCACCCACTCCATCTTGCGCGCCACATGCTTGAGCTTGTTGAGCATCATCGCCAGCCGCTCGCGGTTGGCTTCGAGGTGCGCCAGGCCCGGCCCGGCCAGTTGGTAGCGCTTTTTGTTGCCCTCGGTATCCACGGTGGCGTAGCCGACTTCCTCCAGGAAGGTCAGCGCGGGATAGACCATGCCCGGGCTGGGCTTGTAGAAGCCGTTGGTGCGGGCCTCCAGTGCCTTGATCAGTTCGTAGCCGTGGCTGGGCTTCTCCTCCAGCAGGGACAGCAGCATCAACTGGAGATCGTCCGAGCTGAACTTGCGGCCGCGCCGCCAGCTATCGCCGTCGCCGTCGAAGCCATCCCCGCCACCGCCAAAGAAGCCGCCGGGACCGCCGCCGTGGCGGTGACGGCCAATGGCATGACGCGCCCCGTGGGACGAAGAGGGAAAGGAAAATTGGGAAGACAGGTGGGCAAGCATGTGATGGCTAAGCCTGCCCAGAAGCGGATGGTGACGCATGATCGCGACTCCTACTATCGAAAGACATATCGTAAGATATATATCGTAAGTAAGGATGTCAAGGCGATCTTTGCGGGCACGGCTGGAGAAGCCGGCCCGCCGGGACTGCGCCATGGCAGGCGCAAAGCCCATGAAACATGGATGGCCAGCGCCACATGCGCCGGCCACGCAGGGCTACCTGGCGCCCTTCGCCGTGCTGTAGCTCGCCATCAGGTTGCGATAGTCGGGAATGTGATTGGAGAACAGCGTGCCCAGTCCTTCGATATCGTTGCGCCAGTCGCGATGCAGCTCGCAAGCCACGCCGAACCAGCTCAGCATCTGCGCCCCGGCTTCCGCCATGCGGGTCCACGCGGCATTGCGGGTGATCTCGTTGAAGGTGCCCGAGGCGTCGGTTACCACAAAGACGTCGTAGCCTTCGGCCATCGCGGACAAGGCCGGGAACGCCACGCACACCTCGGTCACCACGCCGGCGATGATCAGTTGCTTGCGGCCGGTGGACTTTACCGCCTTGGTGAAGTCCTCGTTGTCCCAGGCGTTGATCTGGCCCGGCCGCGCAATATAAGGCGCATCGGGGAAGGTCTGCTTCAGTTCCTGCACCAGCGGTCCGTTCGGGCCGTCTTCGAAGCTGGTGGTCAGGATGGTGGGCAGATTGAAATACTTCGCCAGGTCCGCCAGCGCAAGCACGTTGTTCTTGAATTTATCGGGTTCGATATCGCGGACCAGCGATAGCAGGCCAGCCTGGTGATCGACCAGGAGCACGGCGGCCTGGCTCTTGTCCAGGCGCTTGTATGGGGTAGTCATGCGAATCTCCTTCTTGAGGATTTGAGGATCGGTGTTCGACGATTGACGCTCAGCTACGCTGCGAATCCAGCGTCTCGTGTTCGGATGCAACCTGCTGCGCCTTGATGTAGCTTTCGATCAGCAGTTGATAGTGCGGCATGGCCTGTGCGTAGACCTCCGCCCATTCCTGGGCATCCGGCCGGTTCCACGATTTCTGCATTTCCGACAGCGTGCCCATGGTGTCGATGGGCACCACGCCGGCCTGGACCAGCCGCGCGATGGTCAGGTCGGAGGCCATCTTCGACACCGTGCCCGAAGCGTCCACCACGGCGAACACCTTGTAGCCCGCAGCCACCGCGCTCAGGGAGGGGAACGCCAGGCACACGCTGGTGATGGTGCCGGCGATCACCAGGGTCTTCTTGCCGGTGGCCTCGACGGCGGCCGCGAATTCCGGGTTATCGAAGGCATTTATCTCCCCCTTGCGGGCCACATACCTGGCATGCGGCGCGGCCTGGTGGATCTCGGGGATCAGCGGCCCGTTGGGGCCTTGCGGCACCGACGCGGTGGTGATCACCGGCATCTTGAGCAGGCTGGCCGCCTTGGCCAGCGCGGTCACATTGGCGCGCAGTTGCGGCAGGTCGATGTCCTTGACCACCTGGAACAAGCCGCTCTGGTGATCGATCAGCAGCATGGCTGCATCGTCGGGATCGATCACCGGTTTCTGCCCGTTGAAATTGGCGATATTGGCAAAGGCGTTCATGTTGATGGATTCTCCGGTTTGGTTGCGGCGGGCCCACGGCCCGCCCGATCCTCAGGTGCGCTCACTGCAAGCGCCGCTCGTGCGCTGCCTCGATATGCCCGAAGCGGCCGCTGCGAAAATCCTGCAGCGCCTGCGCGATTTCTTCCTCGGTGTTCATCACGAACGGCCCGTAGCTCGCCACCGGTTCGTCGATGGCGTCGCCGTGCAGCACCAGCACCATGGCATCGCTGGTGGCCTCCACCGAAAACGCGGTGCCGGCGCGATCGAGCAAGACCATCTGCCCCGCTTGCGCGGCCTGGCTGCCGTTGACCCGCACATTGCCGCGCAGCACGACCAGCGCCACGATGCGGCCCGCCGGCGCATCCAGGTCGACATCCGCGCCCTTGCGCAGCTGCATGTCCCACACATCCATCGGCGTGAAGGTGTGGGCCGGCCCGCGGGCGCCCCGGAATTCACCGGCGATCACGCGCATCTCGCCTGCGCCGCCCGGCAATGGCAGCGACGGGATATCCGACGACACGATGGTCTGGTAGCCCGGCGCGGCCATCTTGTCGCTGGCGCGCAGGTTCACCCACAGCTGCACCATTTCCAGCGTGCCGCCGGTGCGGGTGAAGGCCTCCGAGTGGAACTCTTCATGCAGGATGCCGGACGCCGCCGTCATCCATTGCACGTCGCCCGGGCCGATGCGCCCACCCTGCCCGGTGGAGTCGCGGTGCTCCAGCTCGCCCTGGTAGACGATGGTCACGGTCTCGAAGCCGCGATGGGGATGCTCGCCGACGCCGCGCCGCCGGGTGGCCGGCGCGAACTCGGCCGGGCCCGCATGGTCGAGCATCAGGAACGGGCTCAGGTGGCTGCCAAGGCTCTGCTGGGAGAACAGCGTGCGTACGGGAAAGCCGTCGCCCACCCAATGGGCATGCGGGCTGCTGTAGGTGCCGATGATCTGCTTCATGGGGATTCCTGAACGATGGCGGGCTGACTTCGCCTGGTGAGGAAGAGATTAGGCCGTGGACAGGCGCGGCGGTAGTCGCTGTGCGCTATCCTCAGTGTCCTATCGATAGGACGATGACCCGATGCACCCCGACCTCAACGACCTCTTTTACTTCGCCCAGGTGGTGGACCATCAAGGCTTCGCGCCGGCAAGCCGCGCCCTCGGCATACCGAAGTCGAAGCTGAGCCGCCGTATCGGCGTGCTGGAAGAGCGCCTGGGCACTCGCCTGATCCAGCGCTCGACGCGGCGCTTGAGCGTCACCGAGATCGGGCAGAGCTACTACGGGCACTGCAAGGCCATGCTGGTCGAGGCCGATGCCGCGCAGCAGGCCATCGACCTGACGCGTTCCGAGCCCCAGGGCATCGTCCGTGTGACTTGCCCGGTGGCCCTGCTGCACGCGCGGATCGGCGCCATGGTGGCGGAGTTCATGGCCGCCTACCCCAAGGTGGTCGTGCATCTCGAGGCCACCAACCGCAGCGTGGACGTGATTGCCGAGCGCATCGACGTGGCGATCCGGGTGCGCGTGCCGCCCTTGAGCGACAGCGACCTGGTGATGCGCACGCTGGCTACCCGTGCGTGGTGCCTGGTCGCGAGTCCCGCGCTGCTCGCCGACCGCGGCCTGCCCGCGGTGCCGGCCGACGTGGCGCAGCTGCCGACGCTGGACTGGGGCCCGCCGCAATCGATGCATGGCTGGCAACTGCAAGGGCCGGAAGGCGCCAGCATGGAAATCCGGCACAACCCGCGGCTGGTTACCGACGACATGCTTTCCCTGCGCCTCGCCGCGCTGGCGGGGGTCGGCGCGGTGGCATTGCCAAGCATGGTGGTGGAGGACGAGTTGAAGCAGGGCCGGCTGGTCATGCTGGTGCCGCAATGGCGGCCCAAGGGCGGCGTCATCCATGCCGTCTATCCCTCGCGGCGGGGCCTGCTGCCCGCGGTACGTGCCTTGATCGACTTTCTCGCCCTGCGTTTCGAGCAGCTCGTGGAGGAATAGGCCTCGCAAGCCGGCGCCCGGAGAGCCAATCCACCAGGAGGAGCTCGACCAGGATATGCGCCGGCTGTTCGGCACCGGCGACTTCGAGCACGTCAACTATCGTTTCCTCGAGGAACCTGGCAAGCGCATCCTCTCGGTTGATCAAGTCATCGAGAAATCCTACGGCCCGAATGACCTGCGTTTCGGGCTGGGCCTGAGTTCGGATTTAACGCCTTGTGGGCAAGGTGCTGAATGACGGCACCGACGGCACCATGGCGTCCTGGACCTCTCCGGCGCAAGGCAAGCGCAAGCCGATCGAAGGCCAGTTGACGCCACTGCGCAGCAAGACCGACAAGGGCCAGTCCTGCCGGCAACTGAAGTTACAGCTCACGCGGGCGGACCAGGAAGACAACTGGACCGGCTGGTTCTGCAAGCAAAGCGACGGCCGCTGGCGCTCGCGCAAGGTAGCGGACGATTGAGCCATCACCCACAAGCTGCCGCCGCTGACGCCAGCCACGGACTGACCTTCCTCACACCCTCGCCATTCGTCGATGGACGCCTCGCCATGCGGCTCGTTCAGGTTCTCAACTCAACCAGAATCCGTTCAGCGAGATAGTCACAGGGCGGCCGCGCGGACCGGGAACTGCGGGCGAGGACAATTTCGAGATCAGCCAGCGGTGGCAAGCCGTCATTCTGGGATAACTGCACAAGATGCCCCGGTACGCTGCATCTTGCGAGCGGAGCTACCGCAAGCCCCGCTTCGACCATGCTGACAAGACCCAATAAACTCGGGCTTTCATAGGACATGCGGTATTTGATGTTCTCGCGCGCAAGCGCGCTGATGGCATTGGCTCGCGCCGTACTGCCGTGGGCGAAAACGGCGATGGGCAGCGGGCGCTCATTCCAAACCTTTCTCACGGCCGCCCCCACCCAGACCATCGGCTCGAACCGGATGAATTCCCCGGGAATGCCCTTGGCTTTGGTGAGGCAGGCCAGGTCAAGCGTATTGTCCTTGAGCAATGGCACGAGCGCGCTGCTGGGCATGCCGATCACCCGAATCTCTACGCGCGGGTGAGCCATGGCGAACTGCCTGAGCACGGACGGCAGCAATGAAGAGGCGTAGTCGTCAGGCACGCCAATGGTGACGCGGCCCTTCATCTCCGGGCGAACTACCGATGCCCATGCTTCTTCCCGCATCGCAAGCATGCGGCGGGCATAGTCCAGCAGCGTCTTTCCCTCGGCGGTAATCGTCACGTTTCGGGTGGTTCGCACGAACAGCGGCTTCCCAAGCGCCTCCTCAAGCGCCTTGATCTGCATGCTCACCGCCGATGCAGACCGGTGCACGGTCTGCGCCCCCCGAGCAAACGAGGCGGTGTCGGCGACCGCGACCACCATCTCCAGCACGTCCAGATCGAGCTTCTTCATATTAATCAGAAAAGCTGAACAAAAGCTTCAGTTTAACGCGTTTTACTCGGGCATTCATCACGTGGATACTACAGCCAATGTCCACTGGGGAACACGGAGCATGCAAGGTACGGAATCGATTTACGGATTTCTGGCGATCGGAGGAATGCTAGCCGTCACGCCGGGCCCGAACATGGTCTACGTGATGTCGCGTTCCATCGCACAAGGACGCAAGGCCGGGCTGGTATCCCTCGCTGGCGTCATGCTCGGATACCTCTTCTACATGTTTGGCGCGGCGTTTGGCATCACGGCGTTCTTCCTGAGCGTGCCCTATGCCAGCTGCATCCTGGGCGCCGTTGGCGCGCTCTATCTGTTCTACCTGGCGTGGCAGGCAGTCAAGCCTGGTGGCCGCTCCCCGCTGGAAGTCCGCGACCTGCCCCACGAGCGGCCGCGCCGGCTGTTTGCGATGGGCGCAACCACCAGCCTGTTGAATCCCAAGCTGGCGATGACCTTTCTGTCGGTCTTGCCCCAGTTCATCAACTATCGGAACGGCAGCGTTCTCCAGCAATCGCTCGTGCTCGGGTCGTCGTTGATTGTCGCATTCGCGTGCGTCAATGGCGCCGTGGCAATCTGCTCCGGCGGCATGGCAACGCTCCTGTCCCGCCGGCCGGGACTCCTGCTGGCCCAACGCTGGGCCATGGGCGCTGTTCTGCTGGTGCTGGGCGCGAACATGATTGTCGACGCCTGGAGGCTGGCGGGTATTGGCTGACTGAAGTCAAGCGCGCTTGCTGCGGCGATTCAGTGGGTGCTTGAGTCAGCCGTGCGATTCGTGCACCATTGGCGCTTTAAACGGCGCCCCGCGCTTGCACAGCAGCGCCGTGGACCAGCCTTGTGCTGCACACTCAAGTGAATCACACCGCCGAGAGCATCGACATGGTTGCCGACCTTGCCCACTCCTGGTTGACCTGCAGCGCGCCTGTGGCCGCTGCACAGGCCGCTGGCCGCCCGCTCGTGGCGCTGGAATCGACCATCATCGCTCACGGCATGCCCTACCCGGAGAATGTTCGCACTGCGCGCGAAGTGGAGGCCTTGATCCGCGACTTGGGAGCCGAGCCCGCAACGATCGCGCTGATCGGTGGGCGAATCCGCATCGGCCTTTCGGACGACGAACTGGAACTGCTCGGCCGCTCGGACCAGGTACACAAGGTTAGCCGCCGCGACCTGCCGGCCGTGCTGGCCGCCGGCGGGCTCGGCGCCACGACAGTGGCTGGCACGATGATATGTGCCGCGCTGGCCGGCATTGAGGTCTTCGTCACCGGCGGCATTGGCGGCGTGCACCGCGGCGCGCAGGAGACCTTTGACATCTCGGCCGACCTGCAGGAACTGGCGAAGACCTCAGTGGCGGTGGTCTGTGCCGGTGCGAAGTCCATCCTGGACATCGGGCTCACACTGGAATACCTGGAAACGCACGGCGTGCCGGTGCTCAGTTGCGGGCAAGACAATTTCGCGGCGTTCTACACGCGCGACAGCGGCTTTCGCGCGGACTTCAGGCTGGACGATGCGGCGGAGCAGGCACGCTTCATCCGTACCAAGTGGGACTTGGGCCTCGCGGGCGGCGTGGTATTGAGCACTCCGGTGCCGGATGCGGCAGCGATGACGTTCGAGGAGATCGACGCGCTGACCCAGCAGGCGCTCGCCGAGGCCAAAGCGCAAGGAATCAACGGCAAGGCCGTGACCCCCTTCCTGCTGGCTTGCATCAAGGCGCTGACGAGTGGACGCAGCTTGGCGACAAACATCGCGCTCGTGAAACACAACGCCGAAGTAGGGGCAAGGCTGGCGCTGGCGCTGGCCCACGCGGGGCGCGGGGCAGGCGCGGCGTAGCCGCCGGAACGTCCGCTCCCTACCAAATTTCGCGCCAGCTTCCAACGACCGCTCCTGGCCACCGGCAGTCTGATCGAGCTGCGATTTGACCATCGCCAGCAGGCAATGCGTGCCGCTGCCGCTGAATCAATATCCTCGCTGCTCCAGTCTGGGTCTGTTCACGCGAACCACGCTTTCACGGCTCTCGGGCAAGGCGAGGTTGGCGACTCCGTTCACTTGCCCATTAGACAGGTTCTCGGCCAGATACGTCTCTATTGTTCCTATCAAGTCTGTCGGCAGTGTGCCGTAGTTCTCAGCGGCGGCCTCTTTCTGGCCCTCATTGAGGGCCCAGCGGAAAAGCGCCAGCGCGGCAGCCGCGCCAGCCTTGTCCTTGGAGCTGGCTTCCATCAAGATGAATACGACGCCGGGAATCGGCCAGGATTGGTAGCCCGGCGGATCGGACTCGATTCGATAGAAATCGTTCTCACGGCCCCAGTTCATGGATTCCACCGCAGCCTTGAAACTCACGGCCGAGGGTGCTACAAACGCGCCACTTCTATTCTGGACGATGACATACGGCAGGTGCGCCGGCGCGGCGTAAGACAGTTCTACGTAGCCGACTGCGCCCTTGATCCGCTTGACGTAAGCGGCGACAAGTTGGCTGCTCGTGACGCTCACCCCGACGGGCCAATTGACCCTTATGCCGCTCCCCACCTGTGCCCGCCATTGCGCACTCACCGTGGACAGGTAGTTCGTCCATGTGAAGGTCGACCCGGACCGATCACCGCGATGTATCACAACAATATTCAGGGGAGGGAGCAGGAGGCCGGGATTGACGGCCTTGACCGCCGGATCGTCCCATTTGGTGACTTTGCCCAGGTAGATGTCGGCCAGCAGCGAACCCGTCAAGTGAAGCTGCCCCGGGGCAATGCCATCCAGGTTGACCACCGGTACGAGGCCGCCCGCCGCCACCGGAAACTGTATGAGTCCGGATGCGCGCAATTCGTCTGGTCTGAGCGGCATGTCGGAGGCGCCAAAATTCACTGTGGCCGCTTTCAGCCGATCGATGCCAGCCCCTGAGCCAGTAGATTGGTACATGACCTGTTGGCCGGTTCTATCGTGATAGGAGACAGCCCATTTCTGCATCAGGGGATCGAAGAAGCTCGAGCCCGCGCCCGTGATCCCTCCATCTGCGTGGGCAGCCAGCGCATGACTCGCGAAGATACACGCAGTCGTGATCCATCTACACAGCCGCCACAGGCCGCGGGCGCAATGCCAATCTGAGGTTCTCATGACATCCCCGACATTCCTTTTCTTGCAGGAGACACTTGCCATCCTTCGACGGCGCGATTCGATGATCGAGTACCGCGCCCGCTAATGCGCTGCCGGTGAAGCGGGGGTTCTCTTCACTGGGCTGCAGCAATGGCTTAGCGCGTGCTCTGCCCCTGTCCAAGGGGCGCGGCATCCAACAGTACAAGAGCACTGTATGTCCTGCGGATGGTCGTATAAATCAGGAATCTTTCCGAAAAGAGGCTAGGGGATTGCCCTATTCGGTGAGAGGGCTCCGCCCTATTGGCTCTCGATCCACGCAGCAGCGATACCGAACGACGCCTCATGGCCGAACTCTGACATCGGCTCACCATTCGAGGGCCGACGGCGGTCATCGACGGCTTCCGACCCCGCTCCGACATTCGCACTCTGCTCTGCAACCGACTGGCGTAGAGTGTATTAATTCTGTCGCCACCCTTGCCGTGGTCTGATGCGCCTTAGTGCCGCTGTTTTGACACATTTCCTTCTACTCGAAGCGCAATAAAAGTGTCAATTCGCGTGGGTCCGAAAGAAATCTGTCAACTCACGTTTGCACTTCCTCGCTCCAGCCGTCAGGAGTCTGGGGCGTCGTATGACGAGGCCCGCCAAGCACTGTTCACGTTCCTTGAAGGCTGAACAGCCTGAAGGGCGTTTCGAGCCGGATGATCCGCAAAAAGAACTATCCGAGCATCCGGCGTAAGCTGTGGGGCGGTGCGCTTTGGTCGCCGATCTACTTCGCCGGAAGCTGCGGCGGCGCACCGATCAACGTGATCCGCCAGTACATCGAGCAGCAGCGAACGCCACACTAAGGGCCCAAAGGACGGCTACGCCGTCCGCGCTATCCTTCCCCGCCCTGAAAAGGGCGAGGTTTGCCGCGCAAGCCGATCAATCCAGGCCTCAACCCTGAAAGCACCGCCAATGCCCTCTAGGCCATGATGGATGGGGTTCTTTGCCTGGCATTGCGGAAAGATGCGATGCGGCCGGAATCCGTGAGTCCAGAGGCATTGATCGGCGCGGCCTGGAGCCTGCTCGAACTCGGCATGAGAACGCGCTGAGATGATTGCAGGTGGGAATTTCACGCAGTCCCGCATTGTGCCGCCCCACTTGGCCCTGTCCGGGGAGCCAGCGGGCGGAAAATGCGCGCGTACTTGTTAGCCAATGCGAGTGCCGTGCGGTGTGCCCGCGTCGCGCAATGCGCGGTTGTAGCCTTCTACTGCTTGCCAGACACAAGCCGCTCATTACGCTCAGTCAGCGACTGGATCAGCCCCTCCACTCCGCCTTGCTGAATGCGCTCGTTGAACTGCTGCCGGTAGGTCTGCACCAGCCAGGCGCCCAGCACGTTCAGGTCATACACACGCCAGCCTTCCGGCGTTTTGTGCAGCCGGTAGTCGATCTGCACTGGCTGGCCGCTTTTCATATTGGTGGCGACGGTGCGCACTACCACGTCCGTGTCGGACGGCTCGATGCGAGACGGCGGATACTCGATCTGCTGGTCCGGGCGGAGCTGCGCGATAGCGCCGGCATAGGTGTGGATCAGCAGCAGCTTGAACTGCTCCACCACTTGCTGCTGCTGTGCCGGCGTTGCGGTGCGCCAGTAGCGGCCCATGGCGAGTTGCGCGGTGCGGTTCAGATCGGTGTACGGGAGGATGTCCTTGTTCACGATCGTGGTAATGCGCGGGATATCGCCTGGCGCGACCGCGCGGGTGCGCACTTCGCGCAGCAACTGCTGCGTCACGGTCTGGATCAGCGCCTGCGGCTTCGACTGGTCATCGACCTGGGCACGGGCTGCGCTGCCAAAGGCAAGCAATGCCGAAACAAGGGGAATCAGGAATACGTTCCTCATCGGTGGGGGTCCTGTCTGAATGTGCCTGAATGTGCCTGAATGTGCCCGAATGTGCCCGAATGTGCCCGAATGTCCCGTCGCATGCAGATGGCATGTTAAAGCAAACGCCATTGCGCTACATCCCCAAGTCACCCGCAAGACCGCCAGCCTGCTCCAGCATCGCCCGTGCCCCCGCCAGTATCTCCCTGGCCACATCCTGGTTGGCCACCGTGCGCGCCAGCATCAACGCCCCAACGCACTGGGAGATGACGCCCCAGGCCGCTTCACCGCTCCCCAGCCGTACCGCCAGCTCCCGCTGCATGGCCACCATGCCGTCCTCGCAGGCCTGGCGCGTGTGGGCATCGGCCCGGGCGATCTCCGCGCCCAGGCTGGGCAACGGGCAGCCTGTTTCCGGATGCCGCACATGCCCCATGGTGAGGTAGCAATCCAGCATCCTTGCCAGCCAGGCGCCGTCGTCTCCCTGCCCGTCGGGCAGCAATAGCTCCCGGCTGCGCTGTAGCTCGCGCTCGATCACCTCGCGCAGCAATGCCTGCTTGGAATCGAAATGGCTGTAGAACGCCCCGCCGGTCAGGCCGGCGGCGCCCATCAGCTGGTCAACGCCCGTCGACGCAAAGCCCTCGCGCTTGACCAGCGCGCCGCTGGCCTCCAGCACCCGCTCGCGGGTGGCAGCTTTGTGAGTGGCGGAATAACGCATTGCAGTTCCTGAGATTGTCCTGGGGCAGATGCCGCTTGACGCGACCTGCATACATACCATAACGTTCGTTTGCTAAACGATCGTTCAGCTTACGCCGGATCGGCTCCGGAGGAAAGCGGCCAGCGTGGGCAAGAGCGCAGAAAGCCCGTCCGGCCACGCCGGGCGGATCATTCCAAGACTGGAGACAAGCCATGTCCAACAAGAAAGCCATCCTTGTGGTGGGTGCCGGCGACGCCACGGGCGGCGCCATTGCGCGCCGTTTTGCTCGCGAGGGCTATATCGCCTGCGTGACGCGCCGCAGTGCCGACAAGCTCGCGCCGCTGGTCGAGCAGATCCGGGCCGAGGGTGGCGAGGCCTACGGCTTTGCCTGCGATGCCCGCAAGGAGGACGAGACAGTGGCGCTGATCGAGCGCATCGAGCGCGAGATCGCGCCGCTGGAGGTAGCGATCTTCAATATCGGCGCCAATGTGCGGTTCTCGGTGCTGGAAACCACATCCCGCGTGTACTTCAAGGTCTGGGAGATGGCCTGCTTCGGCGGCTTCCTGATGGGGCGCGAGGCCGCCCGCGTGATGCTGCCGCGCGGCCACGGCTCGATCTTCTTCACCGGCGCTACCGCCAGCCTGCGCGGGCGCGATGGCATGAGCGCCTTCGCGGGGGCCAAGCATGCCCTGCGCGCGCTGGCCCAGAGCATGGCGCGGGAGCTGGGGCCGAAGAATATCCACGTGGCGCACCTGGTGGTGGACGCTGCCATCGACACCGACTTTATCCGCTCGAACTTCCCCGACCGCTACGCCACCAAGCAGGACGACGGCATCGTCAATCCGGAGCACATCGCCGATACCTACTGGATGCTGCACCAGCAGCCGCGCGACGCATGGACGCACGAGCTGGACATCCGTCCGTGGATCGAGCCTTGGTAAGCGCGCAGGGCATGAACGAAAAGCAGCATCGAGAACGCGTCACGATACCAAGCGGAGACAACGACATGAGCAGGCAAGTGGAGTTTTATTTCGACTTCGGCAGCCCCTATTCCTACCTGGCCTACAAGGAATTGCCGCGCGTGGCGCAGCGCACCGGCGCGCAGATCGTATGGCGGCCCATCCTGTTAGGCGGCGTGTTCAAGGCCACCGGCAACCACAGCCCCGCGGAGATCCCCGCCAAGGGCCGCTGGTCGAAGACCGACTCCGCGCGCTGGTCGCGCCGGTACGGTGCAAACCTGCAGCAGAATCCGCATTTCCCGGTCAACACGCTGGCGCTGATGCGCGCCGCCGTCGGCTTCCAGTTGCAGGACGAGGCCGCGTTCCACCGCTATGTGGAAGCGATATTCGCCGCCATGTGGGAACAGCAGCGCAACCTGAACGACCCCGCCGAGATTGGCGCCGTGCTGACGGCCGCCGGGTTCGACGCGCGCCAGGTGCTGGGGATGATCGATGACCCAGCGGTGAAAGATGCCCTGAAGCGGGCCACCGAGGCCGCGGTAGCACGCGGCGTGTTCGGTGCCCCAAGCTTCTTCGTCGGTGACGAACTGTTCTGGGGCAATGACCGGTTGCTGTTTGTCGAGGAAGCGCTGGCCGCATAGCCAGCGCTATCCTCCAAAGCGCGGTCGGTCAGAACGCCGGCAGGATCGCGCCCTTGAACTGCGTGGCCAGGAAGTCGCGCACTTCCTGCGACTGGTAGGCCGCCACCAGCGGCTTGACCCACGGCCTGTCCTTGTCCTGCGTGCGCACCGCGATCAGGTTGGCATAGGGGCCGCGCAGGTCTTCGGTGGCAATCGCATCCTTGGTCGGGCTGAGGCCCGCCTTGACCGCGTAGTCGGTATTGATGGAAGCCACGGCCAGGTCATCGAGCGAGCGCGGCAGGATGGCCGAGTCCAGTTCCACGATCTTCAGCTTGCGGGGATTGGCCTTGATATCGAGCGGCGTGGCGTTCTTGCCGTTCTTGCCGGCGCCATCGCGCAACGTGATCAGGCCCTCTTTCTGCAACAACAGCAGCGCGCGGTTGCCATTGGACGGATCGTTCTGGATGCCCACCCTGGCGCCGTCCGGCAGGTCTTTCAGCGACTTGAGCTTCTTCGCGTAAAAGCCCATCGGCGCCACGTACGTCAAGCCAACATTGGCGATCTTGTAGCGCCGCGCCTCGATCTGGCTGTCAAGGAAAGGTTGGTGCTGGAAGCCGTTGGCGTCCAGGTCCCCGGCATCCAGCGCGGCATTCGGCTGGGCATAGTCGTTGAATTCGATGATCTTCACGTCCAGGCCACTGCGCTTGGCCACGGTCCGCACAACCTCCCAGATCTGCGCGTCGGGGCCGCTCATGGTGCCAAGGCGCACCACCTGGTCAGCGGCGTGCGCGGCCGGCAGCACGATCATGGCGGCGGCCAGGGTGATGGATTTGAATAGACTACGGCGTTGCATGCAGGCTCCACACTCATGGTTGCGGCGCTTCGCGCGCCACGCCGATGCGCGGCGGCGCGCAAGCTGGCCGCTGTTATCAAGGCGCGACCGGCACTTGTGATGCCGGCTCGCTTGCCAGCGATGTTAGCGCCGCGGCTTTGGGCATGGAATGAAGGTGTTCGCCTATCGATATGCATGGCGTGCGCGACGCGGGCGTTCTCGGCTGCGGGTAGAATCGCGCTCCTGTTTCCTGCGGATATTCAGCAAGCCATGACGCAAACCCAGCCAGCATCGCCTGCCTACGAGGTTCTCTTCGCTTTCACCGCAGCCGCAGGCACGGTGCTGGAAATCAAGCGCCTCGGCCTGCCCGCCGACGCGCCGCGCTCGCGTAAATACCAGTGGCTGTGGGTAGCCGCGGACAATACGGGTAACACGGGCAATAGCCCGCGGCAAGCGCTGCCGTTGCAGTTTGTGTCAATGAGCCAGGGCGACTGCCAGGAGCGCGTGTTTGCCGAAGGCAAGCTGCGCTTCGGCGAGCGAGATGCGACATTGACGCTGCGCACGGGACAGACGCTGCATCTGCTGGCTTGCGCGGCGGACACGGTTCCGCCCGAGGTGGCGGCGGTGGTGACGCGTTTTGCGGCTGCGGATTGAGCCACCCTCACTCGCCCAGAAACTCCGCCAGCACTTCCAGCCCCTCCACATGGTCCGCCACCACTTTGGCGATCACGGCAATGGGAATGGCCAGCAGCACGCCCCAGGTGCCCCATAGCCAGGTGAAGAGCAGCAGCACGACGAACACCGCGACGGCGTTCATCTTGGCCATGCGCCCCGTCATCCAGGTGGTCACCAGCGCGCCGATCAGCGTGGCGACCAGCAACGAGCCGCCTGCCGCCATTGCCGCCAGGGCAAAGTCGCCCGACTGCATGAAGGCAGCCAGGCCGATGCAAACGGCAATGAGCACCGCGCCGAAGTAAGGCACCAGGTGCAAGGCGGCAGCGGCCAGGGCCCAGGTGCCGGCGTTGTCCACGTGCAGCCATTTCAGCAGGAACCAGGTCAACAAGCCAACCATCGCGTTGGTGACCAGCAGCATCACCATGTAACGCTGGATCTGCCGGTTGATTTCATCGAGCATGTGCACGCTGATCTTCTTCTGCGACAGCGTGGTACCCGCCATCTTGATAAACTTGCGCTTGAACATGTCGCCGGACACCAGCATGAAGAAGGCGAGGAACAACACCACCGCCACCTGGCCGGCGACGGCAAAGACGCCCACGGAACCGGCCAGCAGGATATTGTTGAGCGAATCCCCGGCGCGCTCCACCACGATCCGGGAGCCGCGCACGGGCGGCCCTTGCCCGGTGCCGCTCAGTACCGTGGCGGCGCGCCGGATCTTTTGCACCATCGAGTCGTCTCCGCTGAGCAAGGCGCCTACGGAGCGCGACAGCTTGGTGGCCACTTCCGGCAAACGGTCGATCAGGCCGGCTACCTGATCCTGCAGCAGGTAGGCACAGCAGACCACGCCGGCCAGCAACGCCAGCAGCACCAGCGAGGCGCCGAGCACGCGCGGGATGCGGCGGCCGCACAGCACCGTGACCAGCGGATCGAGCATATAGGCAACGACCACCGCCAGCACCACGGGGATCACGAAAGCGCTAGCCAGGTGCAGCGTGTAGAGCGAAGCGAGCACCGCGAGGATGGTCAGTGCCAGTTCGCCGCGCCTGCCCGGGTCGGGAACGGTTGCGGCCGCGGCCGGCTGGGCCGCCGGAGCGCCCGCAGCTACGGCTTCAGGCGCCGGCGGCTGGCTGGCTGAGGGCGCTTTTCGGCCTTCGCCGACGCCACCAATGGCATCCGCGGGGACAGACGACTGGCTGGCCGCAGCGGGGCCGGCGTTCAGATCAGCCATGGGATTGCGGTTCCTGTCGTGATGGTCGCGTGATGGTCGTGTGAGTGCCGCGTGGGTGCCGGCGAGGGAAGCATATGCGCGCAGCGCGCGCCATGCTTCATGCAAGCATAGCCTTGCCTGCCTGCATTTCTGTCGGAGAATGACGCAAGCCTGTGTAGGACAACCACGGCTTGCCGCGCGGCTCGCGATGCACCACATTGAGAGAACACGGATGCGCCGTGAAAGGGACTTCCCGACCCGCAACGCGTCGTGGCCCGCACTTTCTCCCGCCGTCCCTGCAATGACGAACTGACCCATCCTCTGCCATGCAGATACTCGATGCGCGCGCCCGACTGGTGCTGAGGCACCCATGGCGCTTCGTGCTGCGCACTCTCCGGCATTTCCGTGCCAACCAGGGCTTGCTGCTGGCTGGGGCCGTGGCGTACTACGCCTTGCTGTCGATCGTGCCGCTGCTGATCCTGATGGTGATCGCGCTGTCCCATGTGATCGAGCCGGAGTTGCTACTGGCCACCTTGTCGCGCTACCTGGAGTGGCTGGTGCCGGGGCAATCCCGCGCGCTGGTCGGCGAACTGGCCAACTTCCTGGCAAACCGCGGGGTGATCGGCTGGGTGCTGCTGGTGAGCATGATCTTTTTCAGCTCGCTGGCGTTCACGGTGCTGGAGAACGCCATGTCGGTGATCTTTGTGCACCGGGTGGCGATACGCCGCCGGCACTTCCTGGTGTCGGCGGTGCTGCCGTACTGCTATATCGTCGTGCTCAGCATCGGACTGTTGCTGGTCACGGTGGTCTCGGGCAGCCTGCAGGCGTTTGGCGAGCGGCATGTGGAAGTGCTGGGGCATGACCTGTCGCTGGACCGGATCTCCGGCACCCTGCTCTACCTGCTCGGGCTGGCGGGGGAGATCCTGCTGTTGACCTCCATCTACCTGGTGATGCCGGTGGGCCGGCTGTCGCTGCGCCATGCGCTGATCGGCGCGGTGAGCGCCGCGCTGCTGTGGGAGATCTCGCGCCACTTGCTGGTCTGGTACTTCGCCACGCTGTCGCAGGTGAGCGTGGTGTATGGGTCGCTGACCACCGCGATCGTCGTGCTGCTGAGCCTGGAGATTGCCGCCACCTTGCTGCTGCTCGGGGCGCAGGTGATCGCGGAGTTCGAGCGCAGCAGCGTCGATGCGCCGGTGCAGGCTGAGGCGGAAACGCAGACTGAGACCTTTCACACCTGAGCCGCACCGCGCGCAGGCTAAGGACTATCAGTGCAACGTCCCCAGCAGCTTCGGCAGCGAGGCAGACAGCAGTGCCACGCCGGATGCGGTCAGCAGGCTCAGCACGATCCTGCGAAATGCGATGTCACTGATGCCGATGTACAGCCGCGCGCCCAGGATGCTGGGCACCAGCATGGCCGGCCCCACCACCAGGAACATGGGCAGCATGTCGCGCGTGACGATGCCGGTGCCGACATAGGTGGCCATGGTCACGGCCAACGTGGCCAGGTTGAAGTTCTGGATGATGGCGCGCTGCTCGTCCCTGGGCAGCCCGCGCAGGGTGCACCACAGCGTGGGGATGACGCCGGTAAAGCCGCCGATGCCACCCATGATGCCGCCGGCCGCACCGATCACGCCGTCGGCCACGCGTCCGCCGGCCCGGATATGCGGCAGTTGCCTGGACATCAGCATGAGCGGGCACCAGATGACCAGCAGCCCGCCCAGGCAAGCCTTGAACACGCTGGGGTTGAGCGCCGGCAGGATCGCCACGCCAATAGGAATGCCCAGGATGCCGCCGGCCACGAAGGGCAGCAACTGCCGAGGCGAAAAGCTGCGCCGCACCGTCACCGCCGCCACCACCTGCCCGGTCAGCGAGCCGAACACGGCCATCGTCGCGGCCAGGCGCGGCTCCACCGTCCAGACCCAGAAGGACATGGCCACCATGCCGAAGGCAAACCCGGACAAGCCTTGCACGAAGCCGGCCACGATGGCGCCCAGCGCCAGGATCAGGACAGGAAATTCCATCGGTAACGCGAATGCCCGAAAGCCACGCTATGCCGCGCTATACCACGCCATACCGCGCGAAAGCCGCAAACTATGCCGGGGATTGAACGGTTTGTCACCTTCCGGCGGCCTTCACGCCGCGTGCCTGCACGTCGAGCACCTTGGCCCGTGCCGCGTCGAAGCGCGCGCCCTCGGCCGCCAGCCAGTCCTCCACCATGGCGATATGCGGCGTCTGCCCATGCGCGCAGACGAAGAAATAAGACGCCTGCGAGCGCGCATGGATGCCGAACAGGTCGACCAGGCGGCCGGCCTCGATATCTTCCAGCACCAGCGCCGAGCGCCCCATCGCGACCCCTTGCCCGGCCAGCGCAGCGCCCACGGCCAGCTGCGACAGGTTGAAGCGCTGCCCCGCGTCCAGTTCGCCCACGTCCGCCTCCACCCCCGCCGCCTGCAGCCAGTGGCGCCATTCCTCGAACGCTTGCGCGCCGTCCCACGGGCTCACATCGTGCAGCAGCCAGGCGCCCTTCAGGTCCTTGGGCGTGCGCAAACCGGGATGTGCGGCCAGGAAGGCGGGGCTCGCCACCGGCAGCAGCCATTCGTCCAGGAACAGCCGGGCCTTGAGGTCGTCATAGCCGCCCAGGTCGAAGCGCACGGCCGCGTCGATGCCATCACGCACCATCCGGGTGCAGTCCAGCGCGTGGAATTCGCCGTAGACGCGCAGCCCCACCTCGGGGTGATCACGGAAAAAATCGCCCAGCCGCGGGGTCAGCCAGCGCATGGCAAACGATGGTGCGCAGCTCAGCGCAATGGGGCCGGCTTCGCGCGGCTTGCGTAGCTGGGTGAGCGTGCTTTCGATGGCCTGAAAGGATTCGCGCAGCACAAAGCGCAACCGCTCGCCTTCGGGCGTCAGCACCAGTGCGCGCGGTGTGCGCAGGAACAAGGGCCGGTCCAGCCACTGCTCCAGCTGCTTCACCTGCTGGCTGACCGCGCCCTGTGTCACGCACAGTTCCGTGGCCGCGTGGGTGAAGTTGCAATGGCGCGCCGACGCCTCGAAGCATCGCAGCCAGCTCAGCAAGGAGGACGATAACAAGGTACTCATAAGTGGCCGCCGATACCCATATCCACCCCCAGATTGCCATTAGTCACACTAATGCCCCGCTAAATATAAATGGATTGCCAGCTGTGCCGTGCGGGCCAACAATGCAGACACCCTGGAACCCGCAGCAGCCTATCCTTTTCCGATGAACCAGCCTTCTGCCATGAACGCATCACCCGCCGCCAACCCGGAAAATGCAGCAGCATTGCGCGCCAGCCTGGCGGCAGCCACGCCGTTGCTCTGGTGCAATCCGGCGCGCGCCGGCACGCCCCCACCCGCCCAGGCCGCTGGCGAGCGCAGCATTAGTCTAGCTGATATCGAGGCCGCACAGGCGCGCTTTGCCCGCTTTGCCCCGCTGCTGCCGGCGCTGTTTCCCGAGTTGGCCGAGACGCATGGCGTCATCGAGTCGCCCCTGGTGGCCGTGCCGTCCATGCAGGCGGCCCTTGGGCTGGCGCAGAGCCAGGGCCGGCTCTGGGTCAAGGCCGACCACAGCCTGCCGGTCGCGGGCTCCATCAAGGCGCGCGGCGGCATCCACGAGGTGCTGGAATTTGCCGAGAGCCTGGCGCTGCGCCACGGCCTGCTCGGCCCCGGCCGCAACGGGCCGGCGCATTACCTGGCACTGAGGGAGCCCGCGGCCCGCGCCTTGTTCGCGCGCTACCAGGTGGCGGTGGGCTCCACCGGCAACCTTGGCCTGAGCATTGGCGTGATGGCCTCGGCGCTGGGTTTTCGCGCGGCCGTGCATATGTCGTCGGATGCCAAGGCATGGAAGAAGGCGCGGCTGCGCAACCGTGGCGTGGAGGTGGTGGAGCACGCCGGCGACTACGAGGAAGCCGTTGCCGCCGGCCGCCGCCAGGCGCAGCGCGACGAGTTCACCTACTTTGTGGACGACGAGCGCTCGCTGTCGCTGCTGCTGGGCTATAGCGCCGCGGCGCTGCACCTGCGCCAGCAACTCGCCGCCCATGGGATCCACGTCGATGCCGCGCACCCGCTCTTCGTCTACCTGCCTTGCGGCGTGGGCGGCGCGCCGGCCGGCATCACCTTCGGCATGCGGCAACTGTTCGGGCCGCACGTGCACTGCGTGTTTGCCGAGCCGACCCAGTCGCCCTGCTTCCTGGTGCAGATGATGGCAGGCGTTGGCAATCCGTCCGTCTATGACTATGGCCTGAGCAACCGCACGGAGGCCGATGGGCTAGCCGTGCCGCGCGCCTCAGAGCTGGCCGCTGCCGTCATGCGCCCGCTGCTGTCCGGCGTGTTCACGGTGGCGGACGATACCTTGTTCGAACACCTGGCCCTGGCATGGCGCACGGAACGACTGCGCATCGAGCCCTCGGCTGCTGCCGGCTTCAGCGGGCCGCGCATGCTGTGCGAAAGCGCGGCGGGGCGCGATTACCTGGCCCGTCACCAGCTCGAAGCCGCCATGCCGCAAGCCACGCACCTGGTATGGACCACCGGCGGGCTGTTCGTGCCGCAGGCGGAGTACCAAGGCTTTCTGGACAAGGCGGCGGCGCGCGCAATCTGATCCGCTCACCGCTTTCAGCCATCCCCCTCATCGTCGAACGCAGGAGAGTCAGCATGAAACCCGTCCACACCTTCAAGCTTGCATGCCTGGCCGCCTGTTGCCTGGCGGTGCCTGCCGGCAGTGCGCTGGCCCAGGCCTACCCCACGCACCCGATCCAGATGGTGATCCCCTTCCCGCCCGGCGGCGCCACCGATGTCATTGGCCGGCTGCTGGCGAAGAAGCTCGGCGACCACCTGGGCCAGACCGTGGTGATCGACAACCGGCCGGGCGCCGGCACCATTGTGGGCGCCGGCATGGTGGCCAAGGCCGCGCCGGATGGCTATACGCTGCTGGTCAGCTCGGGCACCACGTTCACGGTCAATCCGGCGATCCATCCCAAGCTGCCCTACGACCCGCTCAAAAGCTTCGAGCCGATCGGGCTGACCGGGCGCACCGGCCTGATCCTGCTGGCCAACCGCGATGTGCCCATCAACAACCTCAAGCAGCTCGCCGCGGCGGTGAAGGCTACGCCCGGCAAGTTCTCCTACGGCTCGTTCGGCACGGGCACCACCGCGCAGTTCGCCGGCGAGATGCTGCTGAACGATCTCGGCATCAAGATGCTGCACGTGCCCTACCGTGGCAGCTCGCCGGCCATGACCGACCTGATCGGCGGCCAGATCCCGTTCTCGGTGGATACCGTCTCGGCGGCCGTGCCGCAGATCCGCGCCGGCAAGGTCAAGGCCATCGCGGTCACCACCGCCAAGCGTTCGTCCCTGCTGCCCGACGTGCCCACCGTGGCGGAAAGCGGGTACCCGGGTACGGATATGGATACCTGGCTGGCCGTGGTAGCACCGCGCGGCCTGCCGCCCGAGGTGAAGGCCAAGCTGGAAAAGGCGCTGGCCGAGACCATGGCCGATCCGGACACGCGCAAGAAGCTGCTGGACAATGGCTTCGAACCGTCCTACGGCACGGGCGCGGAGGTGACCGCGCTGATCACCAAGGAGCTGCCGCGCATGCGCGCCATTGCGCAGCGCGCCAATATCACGGCGGACTGAACGCAGGCAAACGGCCCGAGGCGGGCCTGGTTTGACAGCGCCCGCCTCCAGCCCACATCATCGCAAGCACAGCCGCCCCCGAGGCGGCGCCATGCCATCCAGAACGATCCGAGACAACCCGAGACAGTCCGACACATGACGCTCCCTGATTCCACTTCAGCCACCCTGCGGCTCGGCGCCTGTGCCGTCGTCGGCCAACCCGCCGCCGCCATCGACACGCCGGCGCTGATGCTCGACCTCGACGCCTTCGAGCGCAACCTGGCGCAGATGCAGCAAGCCGCCGACAAGGCGGGCATGCAACTGCGCCCGCATGCCAAGGCGCACAAGTGCCCGGAGATTGCACTGGCGCAGATCGCGCGCGGCGCGGTCGGCATCTGCTGCCAGAAGGTCAGCGAGGCGCTGCCGTTCGTGCAGGCCGGGGTCAAGGACATCCATATCAGCAACGAGATTGCCGGTGCGGCCAAGGCCGCGCTGCTGGCCCGCCTGGCGCTGCATGCACGGATGAGCGTTTGCGTGGATGATGCGCGACAGGTCGACGCGCTGGCAGCGGCCGCCGGGCAAGCCCGCAGCCGCATTGGCGTGTTCGTGGAAATCGACGTGGGCCAGGGACGCTGCGGCGTGGCCGACGCGGCTGCCGCGCTGCGCCTGGTTCAAGCCATCGGCGCGCACCAGCAACTCGAGTTCCGCGGCTTGCAGGCGTATCACGGCGGCATCCAGCACGTGCGCGACTACGCTGCGCGCCGGCAGGCAGCGGCCGATGCCGCGGCGCGTACCGCCGCCATCGTCGCCGAACTGGCCGAGGCTGGCGTGGCTTGTGCCACGGTGACCGGCGGCGGCAGCGGCAGCGTGGAGTTCGACCTGCGCAGCGGCGTCTATACGGAAATCCAGCCCGGCTCCTATGTCTTCATGGACGCCGACTACGGCCGCAACGAATACAGCGGCGCGCTGCGCTTCGAGCACAGTTTGTTTATCGCCACCACCGTGATGAGCGTGGCGGCGGCAACGCAGCCTTCGCCTCGCGTCGTGCTGGATGCGGGCCTGAAATCGATGGCGGTGGACTCCGGCCTGCCGCTGGTGTGGGGCGCCCACGGCCAGGACCGCGCGCTGGCCTATGTGGCGGCCAACGACGAGCACGGCATTGTCGAGCCGCTCCCCGGAACCGGCGCGGCCGGCCTGCCGGACCTCGGCAGCCAGGTGCTGCTGGTGCCGGGCCATTGCGACCCCACCCTCAACCTGTACGACGAGATCGTGGGGGTGCGCGGGCAGGCCGTGGCCTGCCTGTGGCCGGTGTCGGCGCGCGGGCTGAGCCGCTAGCCGCGCGATGTAGCCAATCCGACTGCAATGGCGCCTCGCCTGCCATGCCGGCGCGCCGCTTTCACCACAATGCCAGAGAATTTCACCATGACCCAGACCGATAACCTGCTAGCCCAATCCGCCGTGGCGCTGCGCCGCATGATCGGCAGCAAGGAGATCTCGCCCGTCGAATTGCTGGAGGCGTGCATCGCCCGCATCGAGGCGGTCAACCCCTTCATCAACGCCATCACCGCCACCTGCTATGACCGCGCCCGCGAAGAAGCCCGCGCGGCCGAGCGCGCCGTGCTCGACGGCGCGCCGCTGGGCCTGCTGCACGGCCTGCCGCTGGGCGTGAAGGACCTGGAAGCCACGGCAGGCCTGCTCACCACCTACGGCTCGCCTCTGTACCGCGACAACGTGCCCAGCGCCGACAACGTGCTGGTAGCCCGCCTGCGCGCGGCCGGCGCCATCGTCACCGGCAAGACCAACATCCCGGAGATGGGCGCGGGCGCCAATTCTCGCAACGCGGTGTGGGGCGCCACCGGCAACCCCTTCAACCCCAACCTGAACGCAGGGGGATCCTCGGGCGGCTCCGCTGCCGCGCTGGCGACCGACATGCTGCCGGTCTGCACCGGCTCGGACACCGGCGGCTCGTTGCGCATCCCCGCCGCCAAATGCGGCGTGGTGGGCTTCCGCCCGTCGCCCGGCGTCGTGCCCAGCTCGCGCAAGCTGCTGGGCTGGACGCCAATCTCCGTGGTCGGCCCGATGGGCCGCACCGTGGCCGATGCCTGCCTGCAGCTGGCGGCCTCGGCCGGCGTGTCGGCCAGCGACCCGCTCACCTATGCGCTCGACCCGATGTCGTTCCTGCTGCCGGCCAATGTCGACCTGGGCACGCTGCGGGTGGGCTGGACCGAGGATTTCGGCGTGTGCGCGGTCGACAACCAGATCCGGCAGGTCTTTCGCGACAAGATCGCCGCCATGCGGCACCTGTTCCGCCGTTGCGACGAAATCCAGTTCGACCTGGGCGAGGCGCACCGCTGCTTCGACGTGCTGCGCGCCGAGAGCTTTGTCGCCGGCATGCACGAGGCCTACCAGCGCGATCCGCAGAGCCTGGGCCCGAACACGCGCGCCAACTACGAGATGGGCGCGGCCATGTCGCTGAGCGACAGCGCCTGGGCGCAGGCCGAGCAGACCCGCATCCTGGGCCGCTTCCAGGCCGCCTTTGAAGACTATGACGTGATCCTGTCGCCGACCACGCCGGTCTCGCCGTTCCCCTGGACCAGCCTCTACGCCGAGACCATCAACGGCGAAAAGCAGGAGAACTACTACCGCTGGCTGGCCCCCACCTATGTGGTCACGCTGACCACCCACCCCGCCATCAGCCTGCCCTGCGGCCTGGACCATGCCGGCATGCCGTTCGGCCTGCAGGTGGTGGGACGCTTCCGCGCCGATCACCACACGCTGGGCGTGGCGCATGCCATGGAGCAAGCCTTTGCGGGGTCGGAGGCGCTGCGCCGGCCGCTGCCGCGCCTGGATCAGTTGCGCGCGGCCCAGCCTGGGCTGAAGTCCATCGTCACCGCGCCGCCGGCGCTGGGTGGCAAGGCGCCGGGGCAGGCGTCGTCGGTGTCTGCGGTCTAGCCACCAACGTCCGGCCGACAAAACTGATACGGTCTTTTTGTCGGCGGTTGCTTCTGTTATCTTCCGCCTCCTGCCGGTAGCATGGTGTCCATGGCATGCGCCCGGCGCGAAACGCACACAATGCGAATCGCCCGACCGGGCCGCCGTGCCCAATCTTCCGGCAATGCTCATGGACATCCCCGCTTCAACCCTGCCCGCCCGGTCAAGTTCTGCCACGGCTGGCGTACACCGCCACCTGCCGGCACCGCCACTTCCCCAAAAAAAAGAGCCGCCCAATACGCTCGCACAGTGGTCTAATCTGATGACCTGCGCCACAGCGACGCGCATCCCGGAGGTCACGACATGTTTGGTTTGAGCGCGCTCGACCTGGCACGGATCCAGTTCGGCTTCACGATTTCCTTCCATATCATTTTCCCGGCCATCACCATCGGCATGGCGAGCTACCTGGCCGTGCTGGAAGGTTGCTGGTTGCGCACGCAAAACACGGTATACCGCGACCTTTATCACTTCTGGTCCAAGATCTTTGCCGTCAACTTCGGCATGGGCGTGGTGTCGGGGCTGGTCATGGCGTACCAGTTCGGCACCAACTGGAGCTTCTTCTCGGACTTCGCCGGCAGCGTGACCGGCCCCTTGCTGGCCTACGAGGTGCTGACCGCGTTCTTCCTGGAGGCCGGCTTCCTGGGCGTGATGCTGTTCGGCTGGAGCCGGGTCGGCCCCGGCCTGCATTTCTTCGCCACGTTGATGGTGGCGCTAGGCACGCTGATCTCGGCCACGTGGATCCTGGCCTCCAATAGCTGGATGCAAACCCCGCAGGGCTTCGAGATCGTCGATGGCCGCGTGGTGCCGGTGGACTGGCTGGCTGTCATCCTCAACCCGTCGTTCCCGTACCGCCTCGTGCATATGAGCGTGGCGGCCTTCCTCGCCACCGCGCTGTTCGTGGGCGCCTCCGCCGCCTGGCACCTGCTGCGCCGGCGCGACAACCCGGCCATCCGCAAGATGCTGTCGATGGCGATGTGGATGCTGCTGATCGTGGCGCCGATCCAGGCCGTCATTGGCGACATGCATGGCATCAACACGCTCAAGCACCAGCCGGCCAAGATCGCCGCGCTTGAAGGCCACTGGGAAAATCGCGGCGACGAGGCGCTGCCGCTGATCGTGTTCGGCTGGCCCGACATGGCGCGCGAGGAAACCCGCTTCGCGGTGGAAATTCCGCGCCTGGGCAGCCTCATCCTCACCCATAGCCTCGATGGCCAGATCCAGGGCCTGAAGGAGTTCGCGCCGGAAGACCGCCCGAACTCCACCATCATCTTCTGGAGCTTTCGCGTGATGGTGGGGCTGGGCACGCTGATGATCCTGCTCGGCCTCTGGAGCCTGCTGCTGCGCCGGGGCGGCAAGCTGTTCCACTCACGCGCGTTCCTGCGCATGGCGCTATGGATGGGCCCGACCGGGCTGGTCGCGATCCTGGCCGGCTGGTTCACCACCGAGATCGGGCGCCAGCCGTGGGTGGTCTACGGCGTAATGCGCACCGCCGACGCGGTCTCGCCGCACGGCGTGCCTGAGCTGGCGTTCTCGCTTGCGCTCTTCGTGGTGGCTTATTTCTTCGTCTTCGGCGTGGGCATCGCCTACATGATGCGGCTGGTACGCAAGGGCCCGGTCGAGCATGAGGGCGATCCGGAACCCGACGGCGGCCACGCCGTGGAGGGCACGCCCGCGAGGCCATTGTCCGCCGTGGACGATCCCGGCGACGTACCGAATGCGGTCGCCTCCGCTAACCGCCTGGCCGACAGCAGGAGCTGATCATCATGGGCATCGACCTCTCTCTGATCTGGGCCGTCATCATCTTCTTTGGCGTGATGATGTACGTGGTGATGGACGGTTTCGACCTGGGCATCGGCATGCTGTATCCCTTCGTGCCGGACCGTCATGACCGCGACGTGATGATGAACACGGTGGCCCCCGTGTGGGACGGCAACGAGACCTGGCTGGTGCTGGGCGGCGCTGGCCTGCTGGCCGCGTTTCCGCTGGCCTACTCGGTGGTGCTCAGCGCGCTCTACCTGCCGCTGATCCTCATGCTGCTGGGGCTGATCTTTCGCGGCGTGGCGTTCGAGTTCCGCTTCAAGGCCAATGACCGCGAGCGCCACGTATGGGACAAGGCGTTTATCTGCGGCTCGCTGGTGGCGGCGTTCTTCCAGGGCGTTTCGCTGGGCGCATACATCGACGGCATCAAGGTGACCGGGCGCACCTTTTCGGGCGGGCCGCTGGACTGGCTGCAGCCCTTCCCGCTGTTCTGCGGCGTTGGCGTGGTGGTGGCATACGCCGTGCTGGGCAGCACCTGGCTGATCGTGAAAACCGAGGGCAAGCTGCATGAGCGCATGCTGGAACTCACCGGCAAGCTGGCCTGGGTGCTGCTGGCGGTGATCCTGGCGATCAGCATCTGGACGCCGCTGTCGCAGCCGCGCATCGCCGAGCGCTGGTTCAGCCTGCCCAACCTTTTCTGGTTCTCTCCAGTGCCGCTGCTGGTGGCGTTTGCCATGTACCGGCTGATCCGCTCCTTGCAGCAGCATGCGCACCTCGCGCCGTTCATGTACACGCTGGCGCTGGTGTTCCTGGGCTATAGCGGGCTGGCGATCAGTGTGTGGCCGAATATCGTGCCGCCGGATATCTCGATCTGGGCCGCGTCCTCGCCGCCGCAGAGCCAGGGCTTTGCGCTGGTGGGCGCGCTGTTCATCATTCCCTTCATCCTGATGTACACGGTGTGGGCGTATTACGTGTTCCGGGGCAAGGTGAAACGTGGTGAGGGGTATCACTGATGGCTGCGACGGAACACCGCCGGCGCCCCTCCGATGATCCGCCCAGGCCGTGGCTGAAGCGGGTCGGCTGGATGGTACTGATCTGGGTGGCCAGCGTGGCCGCGCTAGGTGTCGCGGCGCTGGCGCTGCGCTTGCTGATGCGGCTGGCCGGCATGCATAGCTGAGAGGCTGGCCGGGCGCGGGCGAGCTCGAGGTGATCTCATTTTTCTTTACTTTACATTTTGTTTGTCCCGCAAAGGGCAGCAGGGCGGGAAGGCCATTGACCCCCCCCTACCCCTACCCCTACCCCTGCCCCTGCCTTACGCCGACAAACCACCATCCACGCCGATGCTCTGGCCGTGGATAAACCGCCCGGCGGGCGACGCCAGCAACACCGCCAGCCCCGCCACATCCTTCGCCTCGCCAATCCGCCGCATCGGAATCGCGGCGGCCAGGCGCGCCTCCTGTTCCGGGTTACCCCATAGCGCCTCTCGCGAGAATTCCGTGCGCACCGGCCCGGGGTTGATCGCATTCACGTTGATCCCCTTCGGCCCGAGTTCCAGCGCCAGGCTGCGCACCGCGCCATCTGTCGCGGCCTTGGTGATGCTGTACATGCCGAGCATGGCAGAGCCGCGCTTGGCGGCGATGCTCGACATGAAGATGACCGCGCCATCTCCACGCTCGATCATCTGCGGCGCCAGCGCATTGACCAGCACGAGGTTGCCCCGCACATTGCCCGCCATGGCCTGCTCGAACACCTCCGGGCCCTGGCTCAGCAACGAGCCAGCCGTGCCGCTGCCCGCCGCGTTCAGCACCAGCGCGTCCACGCGGCCGTAGGCGTCCAAAGCTTGCCTGGCAAACGCCTGGATGCTCTCCACGTTGCCGATATCGCAAGCGATGCCCTTGGCCTCGAAGCCCTCGCCTTCGAGCGCGGCGGCAACCGCCTCGGAAGTGGCCTGGTCACGGCCGGAAACCACGAGAGCGGCGCCGGAGGCGCCCAGCGCACGGGCCATTTCCAGGCCCATGCCCTTGGTGGAGCCGGTGAGGACGGCAACGCGGCCGGTGAGATCGAACAAGTTCTGCATGACTGATTCTCCTGAAGAGAGCGGAAAGATGGGCAACGCCACCTGCATCGGTGATGCTTTAGCGCCGCCCGCTTAAATGATGCTCAACATCTATTGAATAAATTATGGCTGTCATCTAAAATCCGGTCAAGCAAAGTTTCAGCAAGAGAGTCCGATATGGCGCGCGCATCACGAGAGCAGGCAGACAAGCACAGGGAAGCCATCGAGCAGGCCTCCTCCAGGCTGTTCCGCGAACGCGGCCTGAACGGCGTGAGCGTGGCAGAGCTGATGGCCGGCGCCGGCCTCACGCACGGCGGCTTCTATGGGCACTTCTCGTCCAAAGACGCACTGGCCGCGCTGGCAAGCAAGCGCGCCTTCGAGGAATCCGCGAGGCGCTGGTCGCGCCGCATCGAGCGCGCCGAAGGCGACAAGCGGGCGATGCGCGCCAGCCTGGTGGAGCCCTACCTCACCGCCGAGCATTGCAGCAGCCCCGGCGACGGCTGCGCGGCGGCGGCACTCGCCGGCGACGTTGCCCGCGAGCCGGCGGACAAGCCAGTGCGCCAGGTCTACATCGACGGCTTCAAGGTCATGGTGGAGGACTGGATGAAGACGGTCGAGCACGCCGACCCGGCCGAGCGCCGCAAGCTGGCGCTGGGGCAACTGGCCACGCTGGTGGGCGCCATGACGCTGGCACGGGCCACCGAGGGCGATGCCCTTTCCGAAGACATCCTGGCCGCGGCGCGCGACATGCTGCTGGGCCCGAATTCGCAGTAACAAGAACGGCCGACGACGCCCCACGACAAACCAACGCCCCCCCCGGAACTCCACCCATGTTCGCTCAAGCGCTTTCCAGCCGACTCGATCGGCGCGGCATCCACTACGCGTGGCTGATCGCCGCCATCACCTTCTGCGTGATGCTGACCACCTCGGCCGCGCTCGGCCTGCCCGGCGCCTTTCTCAAGCCGCTGACGCGCGAGATGGGCTGGGACACCGACCAGATCTCATCCATCCTCGCGTTTCGCTTTGCGCTGTTCGGCCTGATGGCCCCGTTCTCGGCGATCCTGATGGAGCGTTTCGGCGTGCGCAACGTGGTGTGGGCCGCGCTGGCGCTGATTGCCGGCGGCATGGCGCTGGCCACCGTGGCCACCGAGCTGTGGCAGTTGTTCATTGCCTGGGGCCTGATGCTCGGCGTCGGCTCCGGCCTGACCGCGCTGGTGCTCGCGGCCGTGGTCGCCAGCCGCTGGTTCAGCGCGCGCCGCGGGCTGGTGATCGGCATCCTGACCGCCAGCTCGGCAACCGGCCAGCTGGCGTTCCTGCCCGTGGCCGCCTGGCTGATCGAGCATATGGGCTGGCGCACCGCCGTGCTGCCGGTACTGCTCGCATGCGCATTGCTGGCCGTGCTGGTGTTCTGCTTCATGCGCAACCGCCCCGCCGACGTGGGCCTGGCTGCGTTTGGCGAGGTGCCCGTGCACGTTCACGCCGCACCGGCACCGCCCAGCGCACCCGCGCCGCTGACCCTGCGCGGCCCCTTCGTGGTGTTGCGCGACGCCGCCCGCAACCAGACCTTCTGGATCCTGGCCGGCACCTTCTTTATCTGCGGGCTGAGCACCAATGGCTTGATCCAGACGCACTTCATCTCGCTGTGCGCGGACTTCGGCATGGCCGCCGTGCCGGCCGCCGGCGCGCTGGCGATGATGGGCGCGTTCGACTTCGTCGGCACCATTCTCTCGGGCTGGCTCTCGGACCGCTATGACTGCCGCAAGCTGCTGTTCTGGTACTACGGCCTGCGCGGCCTGTCGCTGTTCTGGCTGCCGCACTCCACCTTCACGCTGTACGGCTTGTCCATCTTTGCCATGTTCTATGGCCTGGACTGGATCGCCACGGTGCCGCCCACGGTCAAGCTGGCGGGCTCGGTGTTCGGCAAGGAGCGCGCGCCAATGGTGTTCGGCTGGATCTTTGCCGCCCACCAGGTCGGTGCCGCCACCGCCGCGTTTGGCGCGGGCCTGACGCGCACCCTGCTACTGACCTACACCCCGGCGCTGTACGCCGCCGGCGCGGCGTGCGTGGCGGCTGCGCTGCTGGCGTTGATGGTCCGTCGCCCGAGCACTCAGGCCAGCGCCACGGCCCCGCAAGCGGCCAAGGCCTGACGTCCGCGGCGCTCGCCGCCGCTGCGTTGCCCCCGTCACCATGGCCAGGGCAACGCAGCACGCTTGATCCCCGCCATACTCCTCGCTTCCTCCTGGTTTCCCCCGCAGCTTCCTCGCCTTTCGTCGTCTTCCGCGGTCATTCCTGAAGCCGCGTAATCCTCGCATTCTTCGTCCGCCAGCCTGCCATCCCGGCAGGGCATATGCCTTTCGCGTGCCTGTCCCATCAAGAATGCAAATAGGCGCATCAGCATTCTTTGCCTCCCTGTCACCCGCATGACAACCCCTTTTCTTACTCTGCCAACGCGTCACGGGGAGCGTGATCGGACGCGCCGCCGGAGCGGCGCGCCGCTTTGGACAACAGAAAAGAGGAACCGGATATGGCATGGAATCAGCGGGCACGCATGGCATGTGGCCTGGCCCTGGCGGGCACGGTAGCGGCATGCGGCGGTGGCGGCAGCGACTCGCCGGCAGTGGTTGCCCCCGATCAGAACAACACGGGCGGCAGCGCCGTTACCAGCAAGAAAGTGATGCTCGTCGGCGTGGATGGGGCGACCTATAGCCAGTTGCAGAACGGCATCGCCCAGGGCACGTTGCCCAACCTGGCCACGCTCTCGATCACGCCGGCGTCGACCGGCGGCAAGCTCGGCACCACCACCGAGCAGGTTCCGCTTGCCGGCCCGAGCTGGGCCACGGTCCTCGCCGGCAACTGGGCGAACCGCCACGGTGTCAGCGACGACGTAGCCGCGGCCGCCGGCCTGCGCACGCCGAGCCTGTTCCAGTACTTGCGCGCCAGCGCCGGCTCGAGCCGGCTGCGCCGCGGCGTCGCTACCAGCGCGCCCGTGCTGCCGGCATTGCTCAAGGCTGACGTGGCCGCGGGCAATCTCGATTCGATGCGCGACTGTACCGCTGACGACAACTGCGTGACGCAAGAAGGCGTGAAGCTGGTGCAGTCCGGCTACGACGTGGTCTTCACCCAGTTCAGCGCACCCGACCGGGCCGCAGCCGCCCAAGGCTTCCAGAACGGCGGCTACTACGCCACCGCGCTGTCCGGCTTCGACCAGGCGCTCGGCAAGCTGCTGGCCGCCGTGCAGGCGCGCCGCCAGGCCAACGCCGGCGAAGACTGGCTGGTAGCCGTGACCACCAGCCACGGCCTGGACGCAACCGGCTCGACCACCACGCTGCCGACGGTGCAAAACCGCACCACCTTCATCGCGCTCAACAAGCCCTTCAACGCGGCGGTGGCCAGCAACCTGCCGGCGGCGCCCACCACGGCAGATACCTTGGCAGCACTGCCGACCGAGGCCGACCTGCTGCCGACCGTGCTCGCGTACGTGGGCGTGGCCCTGCCCGCCGCCGCGTACCAGATCGACGGCTCGGCCCTGACCGGCAATGCGGGCGTGCGCGCCATGCAGTCGGTGGTGGGCAGCACCAACACCTCGGTGGTGCTGTCATGGCAAAACCCCACCACCGCCACCGGCGACATGACGCTGCTGCGCGACGGCGTGCAAATCGCCACGCTGCCGAGCGGCACGTCCACCTATGAGGACAAGACGATCACCGCGCCCGCCAGCGGCGTGTACCGCTTCAACTACACGCTGGTGCGCAACAGCATGCCCACCTCGCTGCTGGCGCAGATCAACTACGTCAAGCCGATCGTGCTGGCCGACACGCTGCGCAACAACCTCGCGGCCTACTACAGCTTCGAGACCCTGCCGGCGGTGGACACCAAAGGCACCACCACCATCGGCCCGTGGGTAGCCGGCACCGACGGCGGCTCGCTTGGCAGCGACAACTTCGGCGGCAAGTCGCTGAAGGTCAACTCGGTGATCGATGCCTACCAGCTCACGCAGAGCGGCGCCGATATCGCGCTCAGCCCGCAGTTCACCATCGGCTTCTGGTTCAGGTCCGACTGCAACCAGGGCAATGGCACGGGCGAGCCGATCCTGTCGAACAAGAACTATGTCTCGGGCGCCAACCCGGGCATTGCCCTTGGCCTGTTCAGCAGCTGCGAGATCCGCTTCAACATGGGCAGTGGTTCCGGCAAGCGCGATGACATCCAGGGCATGAAGTTCAGCGCCAACCAGTGGGCCTACGTGGCCTTGTCGGTCAACGCCACGGCCAAGACCTTCAGCGCCTACATCATCGACCCGGTGCTCGGCCTGCAGAAGACCGAGAACAAGGCCATCGCCAACACCGACGTGACCAAGCTCAATGGCCTGGCCACCAAGGTCTGGGGCATCAACGACGATGCCACGCATGCCTATGTGCCGAACAACTCCGGCGCGCTCAAGGGCGTGATGGAGTTCAACGACCTGGCCATGTGGACGCGCCAGCTCAGCCTGGCCGAACTGCAGACCATCGCCGGCTCGCGCCAGCCGCTGTCCACGCTCAACCCCTGATACCCACTTCCCCCGAGAGCAAACGTGACCATGAAGCCTTCGATCTCTTTCTTCGCGCGGCCGGGCTGGCTGGCGGCACTGGCGCTGTGCGCCACGCTGGCGGCCTGCGGCGGCGACTCCAACGACAGCAAGCCCGCCGATCCGGCGCAGCCCGGGCAGCCGCCCGCAGTCACGCCGCAGTTGCGCTGCGCGCCATAACGAACAGTCGCTAACAGTAGCGCACCGCAGGGCATGCCCAACGCCCCGCACGAACCGGACAGTCCAGCAAAAAACCAAGATGAGCCTTCACAGCAGACGCAAATTCCTCAAGATGGCCGGCGGCAGCGCTGCCGCCACCGCGGCGCTCGCCGCCTTCCCGCCGTCGATCCGCCGCGCGCTGGCGATTCCCGCCAACAACGCCACCGGCACCATCCGCGATGTGGAGCACGTGGTGATCCTGATGCAGGAAAACCGCTCCTTCGACAATTACTTCGGCACGCTGCAGGGCGTGCGCGGCTTTAGCGATCGCTTTACGATCCCGCTGGCCGGCGGCCTCAACGTCTGGCAGCAGACCTTCACCAACCGCATCGTGCAGCCGTACCACCTCGACAGCAGCGCCGGCAATGCGCAGCGCGTCAGCGGCACGCCGCACAGCTACCCCGATGCGCAGAACGCGTGGGACCTGGGTCGCATGAGCAAGTGGCCGATTGCCAAGCAGACGCAGTCGATGGGCTACTACACCGAGGCCGAGCTGGACTTCCAGTTCGCACTCGCCAATGCCTTCACGCTATGCGACGCCTACCACTGCGGCTTCCATGGCGGCACCAACACCAACCGCCTGTTCCACTGGACCGGCACCAACGACCCCACCGGCGCCAACGGCGGCCCCGTGATCGACAACAGCGGCGACTCCATGGGCGCCTCCACCAGCGGCTACCGCTGGACCACCTATCCGGAACGCCTGCAGGCGGCCGGCGTGAGCTGGAAGCTGTACCAGAACATGCCGGACAACTTCACCGATAATCCGCTGGCCGGCTTCGTGCAGTACCGCAAGGCCAACGAGGCGCGAGGCAATACGTCCAACGGCAGCCCCTACCCGGCCTACACCATTGCCGACGACGTCATCAACCCGCTCATCAAGGGCATCGGCAACACCATGCCGGACGGCGGCTTCCTGCAAGCGCTGAAGGATGACATCGCGGCCGGCAGCCTGCCGCAGGTCTCGTGGATCGTGGCGCCGGCCACCTACTCCGAGCACCCGGGGCCGTCCAGCCCGGTGCAAGGTGCCTGGTACACGCAGGAAGTGCTCAATGCGCTGACGGCCAATCCGGACGTCTGGAGCAAGACCGTGCTCCTGATCAACTTCGACGAGAACGACGGCTTCTTCGACCATGTGCCGCCGCCGTGCGCGCCGGCCTATGACGGCGGCGTGCTCGCCGGCAAGTCCACCGTCGCCACCGACGGCGAATACCACACCGACATGCATCCCTATGGCCCCGGCCCGCGCGTGCCGATGTACGTGGTCTCGCCGTGGAGCCGCGGCGGCTGGGTCAACTCCCAGGTGTTCGACCACACCTCGGTGCTGCGTTTCCTGGAGGCACGCTTTGGCGTCGCCGAGACCAATATCAGCCCGTACCGCCGCGCCATCTGCGGCGACATGCTGTCGGCGTTCAACTTTGTCAGCCCGAACAGCGCGGCCCTGCCTGTGATCCCCAATCGCACCAAGGCCGCTGCCGACACCGTGCGCACGGCGCAGGAGGGCAAGGCACAGGTAGCGCTGCCGACCGTCGCCTTCCAGACCGCCAACCCCGCCGCCCAGCCTGCGGGCACGCGGCCGTCGCGCGCGCTGCCTTACGAGCTGCACGTGAGCGGGCGCGAGGATCCGGGCGCCAAGGCCATGTGGCTACTGTTGAGCAACACCGGCACGGCCGCCGCGGTCTTCCACGTGTACGACCGCCTGCACCTGGACCGCGTGCCGCGCCGCTATGCGGTCGAGCCGGGCAAGCAGGTCAACGATAGCTGGGACGTCTTCACCGCTGACAACGGCAAGTACGACCTTTGGGTGCTGGGCCCGAACGGCTTCCATCGCGGCTTCCAGGGCGACGTCAGCACCGTGACGGCAGCCGGCGGCACCGCGCCGGAAATCCGGGTGTGCTACGACATCGCCAATGCCGCGGTCTACCTGACCATGATCAATACCGGCAGCAACGCCTGCACCTTCACCGTCACGCCCGCCGCCTATCGCGCCGACGGCCCCTGGACCTTCGACATCCCGGCTGGCAAGCAGCTCGACCAGCACTGGCCCTTGGGCCTGCAGGGCAACTGGTACGACTTCGTCGTGACCACCACCCAGGGCAGCTTCCGGCGCCGCTTTGCCGGCCGGCTGGAGACGGGCGCCGACTCGGTCTCGGACCCCGCCCAGGGCAAGCCCGCCCGGGCCGTGCCCTGAACGCGGCCCGGGCCGCGCTCGCCGGCCCGGGCTTGCCTGCTATCCCTGCTTCTTCGCCGCGCCGCCGCGTCCGTGGCCGCGCGGCGAGGAACTGTCATAAATCGCCGCTAGACTGGCGCGCTTGCGTAATCCCCACGGAAATCCCCCCATGCTCGGCGACCTGCTGACGACGTTCTATGAAGTGGCACGGCAGGGCAGCATCACCACTGCCGCCAAGCAGCTGCGCGTAAGCCAGCCCACGGTCACCGGCCGCATCCGCCAGCTGGAAGAGAACTATGGCGTGGAGCTGTTCTACCGGCGCGCTGGCCGGGTCGACCTGAGCGACGTCGGCGTGGCCCTGATGCCGGTGGTGGAGCAGTTGATGCAGCACGAAGGCAGCGCGGACTTCCTGCTGCGCAATGCCGGCAACCTGCATCTCGGCCATCTGCGCATCGGCGCTACCGGGCCCTATTACATCCTGAGGAGCGTGGCCGCGTTTCGCGAGCGCTATCCCGCCATCGAGATCAGCATCGATATCGGCAACTCGCAGCAGATGCTGGATGCGCTGATCGAATACCGCATCGACGTGGCGGTGTCGTCGCACGCCGTCGATGACGATCGCCTGGCCCGCATCACCCTGGCCTCCGACCCGATGGTGCTGGTGGTCAACCCCGCCCACCCGCTGGCGCGAGCGCCCAGCGTCAGCCTGGCGCAGCTGGCAACCTGCCACCTGCTGATCCGCGAGCACGGCTCGATGACCCGCAAGGCCACCGAGACCGCGCTGGACGACGCCGGCCTGCCGTTGCCGGCCAGCACCGTGATCGGCAGCCGCGAAGCCATCTACGAAGCCATCCGCCAGGGGCTAGGCGCGAGCGTGGTGCCGCTGGGCGAAGTGCCGCGCGACCCGGCGCTGTGCGTGGTGCCGTTTGCCTGCCAGCCGCCAGTGCTGCACGAATACCTCTATTGCCTGCAGGGCCGCACGCATACGCGCCTGATCGGCGCCTTCCTGGAATGCCTCGCGCCGCGCAAGGCGGCGTAGGCGGTATCTGCAACGCCGACAACGCCGGCAACGCCAGCAAAAATCCCTGATAGCCGTATCGGGATTCTTGCGCCGCGCTTCATCCGTGGGTCATTGCCGGTGGGCATCCTTGCCGCTTTTCCGACCGGAGACGGCGCATGTCCTGCCTTGCCTTGTTTGACCTCGACCACACCTTGCTACCGCTGGATAGCGAATATGAATGGGCACGCTACCTGGTGCAGGCCGGCGCGGCGGATGCCGGCGAAGTCGAGGCCAACAACGCGCTGTGGCTGGCAGAATACACCGCCGGGCGCCTGGACTTCTACCGCCATGCCGGCTTTGCCCTGGGCCTGCTGGCGCGCCATCCGCGCGCGCGGCTGGAGACCTTGCGCAGCGGCTTCATGCGCGACGTGATCGCGCCGGCCATCCGCCCCGAGGCGCGCGCGCTGCTGGCCACGCACCAGGACGCCGGCGATCTTTGCTGCATCGTCACCGCCACCTGCCGCTTCGTCACCGAGCCGATCGCCGAGGCACTGGGCGTGGCGCACCTGCTGGCGGTAGAGGCCGGGCGCGACGGTTCGGGCAATTTCACTGGCGCGGTCGAAGGCGTGCCGAGCTTCGGGGCCGGCAAGATCGCGCGCGTGGCGCAGTGGCTGGAATCGCTCGGCATGGCTTGGGAGCAGTTCGAGCGCACCGTGTTCTATAGCGACTCGCGCAACGATATTCCGCTGCTCGAAGCCGTGAGCCACCCCGTGGCCATCAACCCGGATGCCGCGCTGCGCGCACTGGCGGACACGCGCGGCTGGCCGCTGCTGATGCTGTTTGCTTCGGCCGAGCCGGCGCCGGCGCTGACCACGGCCTGACGTCCGGCGCCAGTCATGGGGCTTTCACAAAACTGGGGGACGATGGCGGGCACGCTTTTGTAACCTGACCGGCCGCCAGCGCCTATATTGACGTTGACGACCCGACAATCGACCATCGCATCGCCCCCCCCAAGGAGCCGCCCTCGCCCATGGCGCAGCCACCCAACGCAGGCAGTTTCGCTGAAATGCAGCAACTGGAGAGCATCCTGGAAGCCGGCGCCAGCCGCCTGGATGCCTGCCGCGTCGGCGAGGTGCGAGCGGGCGGCCAGCGCTTTCCCCTCTACACCGCCAGCATCGGGTCGAACAATCCGCGCGCGCCCGCCATCGGCTTCTTTGCCGGCATCCATGGCCTGGAGCGCATCGGCACGCATCTGCTGCTCGACTATATGCGCATGCTGCTGTGGCGCCTGGAGTGGGACGAACTGCTGGAGCGCCAGCTGCAATCCGTGCGGCTGCTGTTCATGCCGATTGTCAACCCGGGCGGCATGTGGGCCTCAACCCGCGCCAATCCCAATGGCGTGGACCTGATGCGCAACGCACCGCAGGATGCGGTTGGCCGGGTGCCGCTGCTGGCCGGCGGCCAGCGCGTGGGGGCGTGGCTGCCGTGGTACCGCGGCAAGCGCGGCGCGCCCATGGAGGTGGAAAGCACAGCCATGCTGCAAGTGGTGGAGCAGCAGTTGCAGTGCCGGCCCTTGAGCTTCGCACTGGATTGCCACTCGGGCTACGGCTGGGGCGACAGCATCTGGTTTCCCTACGCGCGCACCGCCGCGCCCATGCCGCACCTGGCCGAGATGTTTGCCCTCAAGACCATGTTCGAGCAGGCGCATCCACACCACGGCTATGCCTTCGAGCCGCAGAGCCGCCAGTACCTGCTGCACGGCGACCTGTGGGACTGGGCCTACGACCACACGCCACCCGGCAACATCTTCCTGCCGATGACGCTGGAGCTGGGCTCCTGGCTGTGGATCAAGAAGAACCCCCGCCAGTTGTTCTCCCGCCAGGGCTTCTTCAACCCGGTCAAGGCGCATCGCACCGCGCGCGTGCTGCGCCGGCATGCCAACCTGCTGGATTTCCTGGCCCGCGTGGCCTACGCGCCCGAGCGCTGGCTGCCAAGCGGGGAACGCCGCCAGGAACTGCTTGACCGCGCCAACGCCCAGTGGGCCTGGGGGCCGCCTGGATGAGCGACTGGATCCTGCTGCGCGGCCTGACGCGCGAGACCCGCCACTGGGGCGTCTTGCCGGGGGTGCTGCAGGCCAGCGCCGGTATCGGGCCCGTCGCCATGCTGGACCTGCCTGGCAATGGCGTGGAGGCGGCGGCGCACGCGCCGGCCGGCGTGGCTGCCATGGTGGCATTCCTGCGCGAGCGTGCCGCCAGGCAGGGGCTGGCGCGGCCGTACCGGCTGCTGGCGATGTCGCTGGGCGCCATGGTGGCGGCGGAGTGGGCGCAGCGGCACCCGGAAGAGATCGGCGCGCTGGTGCTGGTCAACACCAGCATGCGGCCCTTTTGCAGCGTGGCCGAGCGGCTGCCGCCGCGCAACTGGCCGGCACTGCTGGGCATGGCACTGCGCTGGCACAACGCCCCTTACTGCGAGCGCATCATCTACCGGCTGACCTGCAACGCCAGCGCGGCCTTCGCGACGGATGTGGCGCAATGGTGCGCGATCCGCGGCAGCGCGCCGGTGAGCCGGGCCAATGCCCTGCGCCAGCTATGGGCCGCGGCGCGCTATCGCGCACCGGGTGCGCCGCCGGCCTGCCCGACACTGGTACTGTCTTCTGCGGCGGATCATCTGGTCGACCCGGTGTGCTCTGCGCGCCTGGCCGAGGCATGGGGCGCGCAGCACCGCCGCCATCCCTGGGCAGGGCACGATTTGCCGCACGACGATCCGGCCTGGCTGGCCGCCACGCTAGCGCGATGGCTGGGGGCATCCGGCCTGCGCCAACGCTGAAACCGCGCCGTCACAACTTCACGACTTCACAACCTCACAACTTCACGGATTTCACACCGGCGCGGCAGCGGCACGCCGCATGCGTGGGGTGCCGCTGCAGCAGCCTGCGCACCACGCCGTTGGTCCAGCCAAAGCCGTCCTGCAGCGGATACTCCCCGCCCGCGCCGCCTACCGCGCCGTCTTCTGCGGGATGCAGGGCGTACTTCTCCACCAGCTTGTATTCACGCTCGTAAAGGCTGGCAACGGTCAATAGCCAGCGATGCGCGATTTCGTGCGCAAGCGCGGCTTGCCCGCAATGCGCAAACCCGCCGATCGCCAGCCATTGCAGCGGCGCCCAGCCGTTGGGCTGGTCCCATTGCTCACCGCTGACGTGTTCCGTGGTGGCAATGCCGCCGGGCTGCAGCAGCCGCGCTGCCGCGGTTTGCGCCACCCGCGCCGCCTGCGCGGGGGTGGCAGCGCCTACGTAGAGCGGCACCACGGTGGCCGCCGTCAGGTTGGCGCGGGCATGGTCCCGTTGCCAGTCGAAATCGAAGTAGGCGCCCTCGGCCTCGCGCCACATGAGGCGGTCGATGGCCTCCCGGCGCGCCTGCGCGCGCTGGCCAAAGGCCGGTGCGTCGGCATCGCCGGCGGCCTGCGCCAGTTCGGCGAGCTTGCGCTCCAGCTTGAACAGCAGGCAATTGAGATCCACCGGCAGGATCGCTGTGGTGCGAATGCTCTCCAGCCCGCCGCCGGGCTCCTGCCAGCGCGAGCTGAAGTCCCAGCCCGATTCGGCCGCGGCGCGCAGGTCGCGAAATACCTCGGAGGCTGGCCGCCCCGACAATGCGGCCGTGCCGATATCTTCGATAAAGGCTTCCTCGCGCGGGGTGTCGCGCTCGTCCCAGTACCGGTTCAGCAGGCTGCCATCGGCCAGCCTGACCACCCGCCGGCACGCGTGCCCCGGCGCCAGGTGGTCGGCGCCCCGCATCCAGAAGGCGTACTCCTTGCGCAACTGCGGCAAGAAGGCCAGTTCGGGCTGCACGCCGTGGTCCTCGAACAGCTCCACCATCAGCGCGAACACCGGCGGCTGCGAGCGGCTCAGGTAGTAGCTGCGGGTACCGTTGGGAATCACGCCATAGGTGTCGAGCAGGTAGGAGAAGTTGTCCGCCATGCCGCGCAGCAAGCCGCCCTGCCCGCTGGCGGCCAGGCCCAGCATGGTGAAGTACGAATCCCAGTAGTAGAGCTCGGAGAAGCGCCCGCCCGGCACCACGTAGGCATGCGGCAGCGGCAATAGCGAGCATTGCGGCGGGTGCTGCGCCGGATGCCGGGTCAGCACCGCCCACAGCCCGTCGATATGGTCGGCCAGAGGCTGGTTGGGGTCGGACTCGTAGCAGCTGCGCGGCACCTCAGGCAGCACGAAATGCTCGTGCACGAAGGCGGCAAGGTCAAAGCCGGTCTCACCGGCGCGAGCGCGGTAGGCGGCCAGGATGGTTGCCGGATCCTGGCGCGGCATGGCGTCGGTGAAGGTCTTGCTGTCGGGAAAAATGCGGCCCATCTGCACCGCCACGAACAACTCCTGGTAGCGATCGGCGGGCGTGAGCGGATCGGCGTGCGCGCAGCCGGGCAAGCGGTGCGGGACGAGTTTCTGGCCGCCGGTGGGGTCGCCCACCTCGCGTACGTGGGGCTGGCCGGCCGGGCCGCCGCCTCCGATGGTGATGCGTGGTGCCACTGCCCCTCCCTTTTCTTACCCTTGCGGCAACGCGGGAGTCTGCCGACAACAAATGAGAGTGGCTGGCTGGCGGGCGAGTTCCACCGCCGCGCAAAGGCGCCGCGCCTGGTCGGGGCCGCGCTAAAGGCACATACTCCCGGCACGCGCCGGATGCGCCGGATGCGCCGCCTAGGGTTCCGGTGTCGGCGTCACCAGTCGCGGCCCGAGCACGGCGTGGGCGCGACGGAAATGCTCGAGCGCCTGCGGGCGCCCCAGCAGGAATCCCTGCGCTTCGTCGCAGCCTTCGGCCTGCAGCAGGCTGAGCTGTTCGTCGGTCTCCACGCCTTCGGCCAGCACCGGGATCGCCAGGCTCTGGCCCAGCGCCAGGATGGCGCGGATGATGGCCTTGGCCTGCTGGCTGTCGGAGATCTCCGCGATAAAGGTACGGTCCAGCTTGATCTTGTCGAACGGGAAGGAGCGCAAGGTGTCGAGCGAGGAGTAGCCCGTGCCGAAGTCATCGATGGCGATGGTCACGCCCAGCGCCTTGATGCGGCGCAATATGTCCAGCGCCCGCTCCTTGTCGCCGATGATGGCCGACTCGGTGATTTCGAGCTCCAGCCGTCCCGCCGCCAGCCCGGTTTCCTCCAGCACATGCGCCACCAGCGTGACCAGGTTGCCGTGGGTGATCTGCACCGGGGACAGGTTGACCGAGATCTTGCGCGGGAATGTCCACTGCGCGGCTTCCTGGCATGCGGTGCGCAGCACCCACTCGCCGATCGGCAGGATGGCGCCGCACTCTTCGGCCAGGGGGATGAAGTTGTCGGGCGCGATCAGCCCGCGCTCGGGATGCTGCCAGCGCAGCAGCACCTCGCAACCGATGGCTTCGCCACTGGCGATGGCGGTCTGCACCTGGTAGTCCAGCACGAACTGGTTGGCGGCAATGGCGGTCCACAGCTCACCGGCCAGCGCGCGCCGCTCGCGCTCGGCTTCGTCCATCCGGCTTTCGTAGAAGCAGATCGATTCGGACAAGCTGCCCTTGGCGCGGTACATCGCCCGGTCGGTATTGCTGACCAGTTGGTCGCGATGCGTGCCGTCGCCGGGATAGATCGCAATCCCGATGCTTGCGCCCGTGGTCAGCTCGAAGCCTTCGAGCCGCACCGGCTCGCTCAGGCAAGTCACCAGGCGCGCGCTGAAGTCGCTCAGCTCGGCCTGCCGCTCGAAACGCTTCACGGCAATGAACTCATCGCCGCCGATGCGGGCGATGAACTCGCCCGGCTCCAGCTGGCTGGCGATGCGCTGGGACACCGCCCGCAGCACGGTGTCGCCGGCCGCATGCCCATGCAGGTCGTTGATTTCCTTGAAGCGGTCCAGGTCGATGCCGAGCGTGGCCACCCGGCAGCCCTGCTTGCGCGCGCGCTGCAGTTCCTCGTCCAGGTAGTCGTTGAAATAGCTGCGGTTGGGCAGGCCGGTGAGCCCGTCGTGGCGCGCCATGTGCTGGATCTTGGCTTCGATGCGGCGTTGCTCGGTGACATCCTCGCAGGTGGTCACCCAGGAGCCGTCGGCCATGGTGCTGTGCGACAGTGCAATGGCGCGCCCATCGGGCAGCGCTTCCACGCTACGCCAGTGCTTGTGGCGGCGCAGGATCTCGCGGTGCCGTTCGCAGAGCGCCTGCGCGTATTGCTCGGCGCGGCCGTCGGGCTGGCCCGCCTCGGCCTGCGCATCGCCGCCAAGGCGGCCGGCCGGCGCGCTCGGCGCCGCGATTTCGCTCTCGCGCACGCCAGCCATGGTACGGCACAGGGCCAGAAAATCCGCGCCTGGCGCCAGCGCTGCGCCCGCGCCGCGGAAGATCTCTTCCATGCGGCGATTGGTCAGGAGGATCGCGCCATGCGAATCGAACAGGCACAGCCCCTGCAACATGTTCTCCAGCGCCAGGTCCAGCGTGCGTGTCACCTCGGCAATGCGCTCGGCGTCGGCCTTTTGCTGCGTCATGTCGCGCGTGACCTTGGCATAGCCAAGCTGCTTGCCCTTGCCATCGAAGATCGGCGTGATCAGCACGTGGGCCCAGAAGCGGGAACCATCCTTGCGCAAGCGCCAGCAGCCTTGCGCCACGAAGCGGCCCGCCTCGCGCGCTTGCAGCAAAGCCTGCTCGGGCAGCCCCGCGGCGCGATCCTCAGGCGTGTAGAAGCACGAGAAATGCGCGCCCAGGATTTCATCCCGGGTGTATCCCTTGGCGCGCTGCGCGCCGGGGTTCCAACTGCTCACGCTCCCGGCGGGATCCAGCGCGTAGATCGCGTAATCGGTCACGCCGAGTACAAGCGCGCGAAAAAGTTCGGTCTCGCCGGGAGGGCCTTGGATGTGAGGCATGGAGGGTACGGGTGTAGAGCCGATGCCGTCTCGTGCAGTGCTCGTCCGGGTGAAAGGACAAGCTGCGCGCGCACGACTATCGACGGAACCGGCGCGGCCTGTGTGCCGGGACGTCGATTGGTATAACGGCAACGCGGGCGCGAAGTTTACCCTCGCGCTGGCAAAGCGCAACCCTGCGCGTCGCAAGCCGGGCCTCCCGCACTACCCACACTATCCGCTTCCATGCTCCCGCCCTGCTGCGCAACCGCGCACGCCAGGCTCTCCTGCCAGGCCCCCGCATCGCCAAGGAACGGGCCCACGTCGAGCACGGCGAAGCGATCGGCGCCGCTTTGCAGCGCAAACGTGGGGAAGCCGTGCCCGCCCAGCCGGTTCAGCAGCGTACGGCTGGCGGCCATATGCGCCTGCGTCTTGTCACCGCCAATGTCCAGGCAAAGGTCGGCAAAGCGCTGCGGATCCAGCCCGGCCTGCCCGGCTATATCGGCGAGTACCTGCGCATCGGCAATGCGCAGCCCGTCCACATAGTGCGCATGCTGCAGGCGCGCCAGCAGATCCGCGGCGGCCTCCACACCGCCCAGCGCCTGCGCGGCCAGGATCGCGGTGGTGGGCGGTGCGGAGTCCATCACCGCGCTTTCGTCGCGCAGCAAGCCTTCGAAATACCGCTCGCCGAACGGCTGGCCGGTGAGCGCGGCAATGCGGCGGTCGTGCGGCATCACGTAGTCGCGCCATTGCGCCGTGATGCGGCGGCGGTTGGCGCCCGTGAGCATGCCACCGCCGTACAGCGCGAGCGCCAGGCCGGGCACGGCGCGCGCGGCGCGCACCAGTGGCGCGGCGCCGTAGCACCAGCCGCACAGCGGGTCATAGATGTAATGCAGGGTGAGACCGGACATGATCAGTGCTTCCTGGGATTTGTGGCTGGCGTTATGCGCATCGCGAACCGCGCTCTGGCACAAAGCCGTCATTTTGCAGGCCATTGCATCTCGCCCTTGATGACCTTGGCGCTCAGCTCGAGCGAGTCCAGGCCGCCCAGTTGCGGATAGCGTTTCTGCATCGCCGCGCTCAGCGCCTTGGCATCCGGCGCGCGCGCCGCCTCTTGCTCGATCGTGCGCAGGTAATCCCGCGTGAAGCGCACCGACGCCAGCGTCTGCGGCGCATCGCCCAGATAATGCCCCGGCACGACCCGCGCCGGCTTCCTTGCCTCGATGCGATCGAGCATGGCGATCCAGTGCTGGCGCGAAGCCGGTGTCTGCGTATCGGCCACCCAGACGTGGCTCTTGCCAAAGACCACCACGCCGCCGGCTACCGTCTTGAGCGACGGAATCCACACTACCGTGCGTTCCGGCGCCGGGCCGTCCAGGCCCAGCACTTCCAGCTTGTTGCCTTCGAGCTCGATGGTATTGCCGGCCAGCGGCTCGGGCAGCACCAGCGCCTTGGGCGCATTGTCCTTCAGGATCGGAGCCCAGTAAGCCTGCTTGCCCGCCATGGACGCCTGGATGGCCGCCACCGTTTGCGGCGTGGCGACGATCCTGGCCGCCGGGAATGCGGCCTTGAGCACGTCCAGCCCGAAGTAGAAATCCGGATCGCTGTGGCTGATGTAGATGGTGGTGAGGTGCTTGCCGCTGGCACGGATGCGCGCAACCAGGGCTTCGGCGTCGTTGCGCTGGAACTGCGCGTCGATCAGCACCGCGTCGTGCGCGCCGGTAACGAGTTCGGACGAGACCGGGAAAATGCTCTTGGCGCCGGGGTTGTAGACGTCCAGCTTGAGCGCGGATGCGGCCACTGCGGGCGTGCTGGCGACGATGCCCAGGCACAAGGCGGCGGCCAGGCCGCGCAGGAAACGGTTCAGGGTCAGGCTGGAGCGCATTGGGAGTCTCACGGTGCTGGAAATCAAGGAGACCGCCAGCTTAATTTGCGCAGGCCGGTACAAAAACCCCATAGAATAAACATCTTTGTTGCGCCAATCGATCAAATAGGGCAACAAGATACGCCAACATCACCCGCCATCCCATGGACCGCATCACCGCCGCCGAAGTCTTCGTAGCCATTGCCGAGCGCGGCAGCATGACGGCAGCCGCCGAGGTGCTGGACATGTCGCGCGCCATGGTCACCCGCTATCTCGCGCAGATGGAAACCTGGGCCGAGCAGCGCCTGCTGCACCGCTCCACGCGCAGCCTGAGCCTGACGCCCGCCGGGGAGCAAACGCTGGCGCGCTGCCGCCAGATGCTGGAGATTGCCGCTCAGATGGCGCGGCCCGAGCATGAGCGCGCGGGCATGCCGCGCGGCATGCTGCGCATCAGTTGCGCGCAATCGCTGGCCGAGTCCGTGCTGGCCGCAGCAGTGACGGCCTACCTGAAGCGTTATCCGGAAACCGCCGTCGACCTGCATATCGGCAGCCAGGCGGTCAACCTGGTGGAGGCACGCATCGACCTGGCGATCCGCATCACCAACGATCTCGATCCCAACCTGATTGCGCGCCCGCTGGCGAGTTGCGCCTCGGTGATCTGCGCCGCGCCCGCCTATCTCGCCGCCCACGGCATGCCGCGCAAAGCGCAGGACCTCGCCATGCACAACTGCCTGACCTACTCGTACTTCGGCAAGAGCCTATGGCAACTGGAGCGCGCGGGGGAAACGCTGTCAGTGCCGGTGCAGGGCAACCTCAGCGCCAATGAATCGACGGTGCTGCTGGCCGCCGTGGTGGCTGGCGCCGGCATTGCCATGCAGCCACTCTACTCTGCCGCGCCGCTGCTGCGCAGCGGGCAACTGGTGGCCCTGCTGCCCGGGTGGCAGCCGCAGGCGCTGGGCATCCATGGCGTATACGCATCGCGCCGGCAAATGCCGGCGATCCTGCGCACCATGCTGGATTTCCTCGCGGAGCGCTTCGCCGCGGATCCCGGCTGGCAAGGCACCGGAGCCACGGCGGGCCTTGCGGGCCGGGCGGGGTGACACTGCCCCGCCCGCCGCATCACGGACACATCGCTCAGGGCAACACAGGATTGGCCTGCGCGCTGGCCACGCGCCGATCAGCATCCGCCTGCAGCAAGAAGCGCTTGGCCACCAGCCCGGCGGCCACGCTTTGCACCTTGGCCACATAGCCGGCCTGGTCGGTGTAGAGCGACTCCAGCGAAGGCCGCGTATCGCCAGCCGCAATGCGCGCGGCCTCGGTCTTGTGGAAGGGAATGTAGCTGCCGCTCAGGTTGACCAGATCCACAATGCCCGGCGCTGCCACGTAGTTGAACTCCAGGCTGGTGCCCACCGGCGCGTCCACGTCAACGGAGTGGATGCCGGCCTTGGTCAGCCCGGTCTGCGCATCCACCTGCGGCACCATGATGGCGTAGTCCCGTCCCATATACGACGGCGGCAGCAAGGTCGGGATGCCGGACTCATCCTGCGGGCGATATGTCGGACCGTAGTCGAGCAGCGGGAAGCCGTTGTAGCGCGCCAGGTACTGCAGCGTGGGAATCGCGGCATTGGTGCCCGCACCGGCCCAGGTAATGCCCTTGGTGACGGGAAAGGCCAGCTGATCGGGCCGCACCAGCGTGCCATCGGCGATGGCCGGAACCTGGCTGGCCGGCGGCGCGACATCGCGAGCCACCCAGTCTTCCAGCGCGACGAACAGCGCCCGGAAGGTATCGGCAAAATCGACCATGGAACCCGCCGGGTACACCGTGGACGCAGGCGCGTAGCTGATCAGTGGCGACTTGCCGCCATGCTGCGTGCTGGCGTAGTAGTAGATACGCGCGTTGTCAGGCTGCTTCAGGTCGGCAAAGCCGTAGGGATCGGTCAGCACCGGCGAGCCCTGCAGTTGCCAGAACTCCGTGCCCGACAGGCCGAGGAAGAACTTCGGGCAAGTCTGCGTAGCGGTGCAGCGCTGCATGACGCCGCCGCTGCGGCCCGCCAGCGGGTCCTGGTAGTCGGCGGCCAGCCCGCGCGGCGCGGTCTGCCCAAAGGCGCGATGGTCGGTGCGCAAGCCACCGCCGCCGCCGGGCACGGCGAAGCGCGTGTTGATGTTGGTCTGGCGCGCGGCCACATGCGCGTAGATGCCGTCGAACACCTTGCTGCCATCCAGCGCCTGGTTAAAGCCAAGATGCAGGAAAGTCTTCATCGCGTTGCCCGATTGCGAGGTGCCCTGCCCGATGGCAAAGCGCACCGCGCCCGCCACCGGATTAGGCGTGCCCGCCGAATCCGCGGCCTGATGCCGGAAGAACGTGATGGTGTCGCGCAGCGCCGCCAGGCCCACGCCCATCACCTTCGGGTCTTTCGCCACGTAGGTGATCTCGTAGAGGTAGCCCGGCACGAAACCGCCTTTTAGGCAGATGTTGGCGGCGTCGGACTTGCCCGGGAACGGATTGCCCGCGTTATCGCAGGTGGCAAACTTCCAGTCCGTTGCGGGAATCGACACGCGCGGGTCGGTTTCGTTCACGCGCCGCGTCAGCGTGTAGCCCGGCAGGGTGTTGTCGAGACTGGCCGGCGCATAGGGAATCATCGTGCTGTTGAACACACCGCCCGGCAAGCTCATCGACGGGCTGGCAACACTCGGGATCAGCTCCGCGGCGTACGGGCCGGTAATGCTGCTGCCGTCCTTGTTCTTTGCCACCGGCACCGCCAGCGTGAGCCGTGCCGCCGAGCTCTTCGGCACGTCGCCCTGCCAGGCCGAGTACAGCAGCACATAGCCGCGCTCGAAGTAGAGCGAATCCCCCGGCACCGCGGTGGGATTCGGCATGGTCAGGATATTGCCGCGATTGGGCGCGTCGTAACGCAGCACGCCGCCGGCCTTGCTCATGTCCTTGGGCTTGAGCATGACGAACTCTGTGGTGTACTCGACCAGCCCGCGGCCATTCACCGGCGCCAGCGCCAGGTCCTGGATGATGGCGTTGTGCGCATCGGCGGGGTCGACCTCGCCCTTTAGCGTGCCGGTGAGTTTTTCATAGGCGCCCACGTTGCCGTAGGTGCCGGGCATGTCTTCCCGTGCGGTGATGGTCAGCGTCATGCCCGGGGTGGCCGCCGGCGTGGACGCCGCGGGGGCGCCCGTGCTTGGGCTGTCATCGTTGCCGCCGCAGGCGATCAACGGCAAAGCTAGCGCCAGCGCCGCCATGCGGCGCGCCAAGGTGGTCTCCATACTTGCTCCTCTCTTGTCGTACGCCCTGCTAAGGGGGGCGTTGGCACAAAGTGTAGGGAGCGCGGCAATATAAGGTAAATGGATAGTTTCGATGGATTGAGCGAATAAACCGCTGAATCGCTTTTGGGGGGGAGAGCGTAAGGATTGGGGGAAAAAACGCGCTTGGCGCCGCTACCAGAAGCTCCGCCATTGAAACGTGGCCAACCAGCTTGTCACCCAGCCGGCCCCGTAAAGGCCCAGGCCGAATATCCCGTGCGTGACAAGACTATGAAAGCGCGCGGCGGCGGGACGCGGAGTGCGGCTGGCGGCGACGCCGGCGCCCATGCCTGGCTGCATCAAAAAGAAGGGAGCCGCCACGCTGCAGATGCCGACGATCAGTGCGGGGCCGAGCGTCGGATGACTGACCCAGTCCAGGCCCCGGAAAGCGAGCAGCACGGCCGCGAAAGCAATACCGATCAGATAGTGGGCGATCCAGCCGGTCACGCGTTCGCCCTGTACGGGCGGCGAAGCGCCAATGGGGTCGTGGCGAAAGCGCCCGCGCACCAGATAGGCGAGCCAGCGGCCTACCAGGGCATAGTCCAATGACGCAATGCCGAACAGCCGCTTACGGGCAGCGGCCCAGATATCCATCACGGCGGTCGCACCCGCCCCGATCAGGAGCACGCACATCACCAAGTCCACTGCATCAGACACGGCCTGCCTCCTTCGACGCGGCCGCCGCAGACGGCGCCCGGGCGCTGACCATCCAGCAGGCAGCGGTGTAGCGAACCTCGGTGCCGTGCACGTAGGGATCGAAGGCGCTACGGACAGCTTCGCTGACTCGCGTGCGCGTGCGCTCGTCCGCCTCTTGCAGGATCAGGCCAACGGGACCGAGTCGCGTGAGGTAGCCGAGCAGCTCCTTCTCTGGCAGGGTGCAGTCGACATCGATCGGCCGGATGTCGATCTCGGCCCAGCCGCTGTTCTCCAGCAAGGAAGAAACGCGATGCCGGTCTGCGAAGGAGAACTGCCCCGGCGCGTCTGGCCGGCGCGCGGGAAGGTTCGGCAGCAGCGGTGCCGCGGCGCGCTCGGCCGCCGTCATGAACGGGTTTTCCGCGGCACCGCGCCAGGCGATGCACCGGAGTTCGGCCTCGTCCCTTGCGGCACGCAGCAGGTTCGCGAAGGCCCGGACCGGGTTGTCGAAGAACATGACGCCGAAGCGCGAAACGATCAAGTCGAAGCTCGCGCGCTCGAAAGCGTGGTTCTGCACGTCGGCGTGGAGGAAGCTTGCCGTGGTGTCTTCCCGTTTTGCGCGTGCCCGGGCGGCGGCGATCATAGGATCCGAGATGTCGGCGCCGATGCAAAGGCCCGTCGCGCCGAGCCGCCGCGCCACGGCGAGCGTCGTGCTGCCCGTACCGCAGCCGACGTCGAGCACCCGTAGCCCGGAGCCGGTGCGGACCGCATCGACAAGCAGGTCTTCGAACGGCTTGAACATGTGGTCGAGCAGCGCCTGGGCCTCGACCCAGGCGCTTCCAGAGCGGCCCCGCCAAAGCACCGCCTGCTCGCTTTCGGTCCGTTGCGTGACATCCATGATCGTTTTCCTTTGCTGCCCCCAGGGAGCGGAAGCTACACTGTGCCAGTTCAAGTCGACTTGAGGTCAAGAGGGTGAAAAGCCTGGACATAGCCGAAGTGGCGCAACAATCCGGCGTTCCCGCATCGACGCTGCGGTTCTATGAGGAAAAGGGGCTGATTGCCTCTACCGGCAGGCGAGGGCTGCGCCGCCTGTTCGATTCCGGCGTGCTGGAACGGCTGGCGCTGATCGCGCTGGGGCGCGCCGCCGGGTTCTCGCTCGATGAGATTGCGCTCATGTTCGCGCCGCAGGGGCAGCCGCGCATCGACCGGCAGATGCTCGCGGCCAAGGCAGAAGAGCTAGACAAGACGATCCGCAAACTGAGCGCCATGCGCGACGGCCTGCGGCACGCCGCTGCCTGCCCCGCACCGAGCCACATGGAATGCCCCACCTTCCGTCGCATCCTGCAGGCCGCCGCGTCCGGCGCCCTTGGAGCGCGAGCGAAGAAGACGCCGCAATCACTGCGGCGTTAGCCCCATCGGCGCTGGTCATGCTCACGCCGTGAGAGGCTCGCGAGCCGAGCATTGACAGCTTAGGTGCTCACCAAAGCTTGCGCAGCGCCTTCAGCCCCGCCGCGATGCCCGCCTCGTCTATCGCGCCGAAGCCGAACAGCAAGCCCGCGCGATCCAGCGGGCCGAGGTAGTACTCCTGCGTGGCCCAGACGCCAATGCCCTGCGCCCTCGCGCGCTGCGCCAGCGGCTCGGGATCGGCATGGTCAACGCACAGCGCGGCCAGGTGCAGGCCCGCGGCGCAGGGCACCGGATCGAGCCGGCCGCTGAAATCCGCGCGCAGCGTATCCAGCAGAAGCTGGCGGCGCGCGCCGTAGAGCCGGCGCATCTTGCGCACGTGGCGCGTCAGGTGCCCTTCGGCGATGAAGGCGGCGAGCGTATCCTGCGCGGTGGCAGCGCAATGCCAGTCGCTGCATTGCTTGGCCAGCGTAAGCGCCTGCCGCGCCCAGCGGGGGGCTACCACGAAGCCTAGCCGCAGCGTCGGAAACAGGCTTTTGGAGAAGGTCCCGACGTAGCACACGGATTCGGCGCGGTCGAGCGTCTGCAAGGCGTCGAGCGGGCGCTCGCCGTGGCGAAACTCGCCGTCGTAATCGTCCTCGACGATGACCGCGCCGTGCGCCTGCGCGAAGGCGAGCAAGGCCGCGCGCCGCGCCGCCGACATGGCATGGCCGAGGGGGAACTGGTGCGATGGCGTGACGTAGATCACCCGCGCATCGGCGGGCAGCCGTTCCACCACCAGACCTTGCGCGTCCACCGGCACCGGCACGATCCTGGCGCCGGCGGCAGCAAAGGCGGCGCGGGCCGGCGGGTAGCCCGGGTCCTCCACCGCCACCACGGTGCGCCCTGGCGTCACCAGCACGCGGGCCAGCAGGTCGAAGGCCTGCTGCGCGCCCGCCGTGACCACCACGTCGCCAGCCTGGCATGCGACCGCGCGTGCAAACGAGACGTGGCTGGCAATGGCCTCGCGCAACCCAGGCTGCCCCTGCGGATCGGCATAGGCCACCGGCGCGTGCACCATCGCCCGCATGGTGCGCGCCGTCAGGCGCCCCCACAGGTCCGCCCGGAATGCCGACAGGCCCGGCACGCCCACGCGAAAATCAAAGCGCGGCACCATCGGCGAAGCTTCCCGTGGCGGCAAGGGCGGCGCGCGCCAGAACGCGGCCAGCCGGCGGTCGGCCTCGGGCGCGCCATGCTGCGGGGCGGGCTCTCGCGCGGGCAGCAGCCCCGCCACATAGGTGCCGCCACGATCGCGCGCCACCACATAGCCCTCGCTCAGCAGCAGGTCGTAGGCGGCCACCACCGTGTTGCGCGACACGCCGCAAGCCTGGGCCAGCGCACGCGTGGCAGGCAGGCGCAGGCCGGGGCGCAGGCGCCCGTCCAGGATCGCCCCCTTGAGCTGGCCGTGCAGGCTGCGCAGCAAATGGCGCGAGCCGGGTGCCGGCAAGCGGATCGGGAAGGCGAACTCTGGATCCATAAACTTCCTTGTTTCTGGTTCTTTTCTAGTACCAGTTTGCCGTCTTATCCTGCCCCTGTCATCCCCATGAGGTGCCAGGAAATGAAACGCTCCGATCTTTCGTTATTGCTGTCGCTGGCCGCCCTGTCTTACATTCCGCACGTCGAGAACACAATTTGACGCGAATTTCGTTGCTAGCCTGGCGTCCGAAAGGCGTGCTCTGAG